>CAMDPE010000030.1 GCA_945903795.1 Lutibacter flavus
CATTCCACAAAATCGGGTGTTTCACATTTCCTTGCTGAAAATGATGAAGAAAATTTACTGCTTATCAGAAAACTGATCAGTTACCTGCCTTCAAATAATTTAGAAGATCCACCAAGTCATAAATGTGACGATCCCATCGACAGATTGGAAGATGTATTGAATGAAATTATTCCTGAAAACCCGAACCAGCCTTATGATATTCTTGATGTGATTACAACAATCACAGACAATTCCGAATTTTTAGAAGTCCACAGAAACTATGCACGAAATATTGTTGTTGGATTCGCAAGATTCAATGGCCGTTCTGTTGGTATTGTTGGGAATCAGCCAAAATATTACGCCGGTGTTTTAGATTGTGAGTCTTCGAGAAAAGCGGCGAGGTTTGTTCGTTTTTGCGATGCTTTCAATATTCCAATTGTAACCTTGGTTGACGTTCCCGGATTTTTGCCCGGAACCGGACAAGAATATGGCGGAATTATTCTTCATGGCGCAAAATTATTGTTTGCGTATGGGGAAGCAACTGTTCCAAAAGTGACCATTACCCTGCGTAAATCTTATGGTGGCGCGCACGATGTAATGAGCTGCAAACAATTGCGCGGCGACTTAAATTACGCCTGGCCAACTGCAGAAATTGCCGTTATGGGTGCCAAAGGCGCTGTAGAAGTGTTGGAAGGATCCAATATCAAAAAAATAGAGGATGCGGATGAAAAGCAACTGTACATTGAGAAAAAAGAAGAGGAATACACAGTTAAGTTCGCAAATCCTTATGTCGCCGCAAAATATGGTTTTATTGATGATGTGATTGAACCTAGAAATACGCGCTTCAGAATCATTAGGGCGTTGGAATTACTTTCTAACAAAAAAGAAGTAAATCCGCCTAAAAAACACTCAAACATCCCATTATAATGACACCTATACCATTAGAAACAGATCAATTAAGCGAAGGTTACGTTATTTTGATCACAGGGATGCTCATCGTTTTTACCTCTCTGCTTGTTCTGACAATATTTTTTAAATATGGCGTGCCTATTTTACTTTATGTCTATAAAATCATCACCAAAGGCAGGGATAAAAAAATTGAGGATATTGCAATCGCAGTTGATGAAAATTTTACGGGAGAAATTGCCGCTGCCATTGCCACGGCCGTTCACTTGTATCTTCATGAACAACATGATAATGAAAATGCGATATTGACCATTAAACAAGCGCGAAAATTATACTCACCTTGGAGTTCAAAAATATACGGCACACAAAACAGACTTTAACGGATTATGCATTTGTTACCCGATTTTTGTATGATAATCAGTAACAAGAAAAAATAGGAACAATGAAAAATTTTAGATTTAGAATACACGAAAATAATTACAAC
This sequence comes from Lutibacter flavus, assembly GCA_945903795.1. Lineage (GTDB taxonomy): Bacteria > Bacteroidota > Bacteroidia > Flavobacteriales > Flavobacteriaceae > Lutibacter > Lutibacter flavus_A. The sequence goes on from CAMDPE010000030.1 coordinate 1,370, forward strand.
GTCAAAATTATTTCCCACGAAGAAGACATCATTGAATTGGAGGTAAACGGAACTTCTTATTCAGTAAAAATGAAAGAGGGAATGGTGACAAAGCCAAAAACACCTACGATGGTGTTGGCAAAAGCAAGAAAACCAATTGAACCATTTAAGGTAAATCCGGGATCTGCAAAAACAAAAATTGTTGCGCCTATTCCTGGCATCATTTTATCCATCGACGTAAAAGTTGGAGATACCGTTAAAGTAGGCGATCGATTGCTGGTGCTTGAGGCCATGAAAATGGAAAATAATATTACTTCGGAACAATCGGGCGTGGTGAGTGCTGTAAACGTAAAAGTCGGACAGCAAGTGCTTCAAAGTGAATTAATGATAGAATTGGCCTAGAACTTTAAAAGTTATTGGTTCAGAAATCAAAAAAAATTTCAAGAGCCAACACTCGTAAAAAATAAAAAAATGAAGAAAATACTATTAATATTTGGCGTGCTGTCACTTTTGATTTTTATAAGACCAGCCCTCGGTTTAAATACTGCCCAAACAAATCAAGTTTCAACCACAACAGTTCAACAAACTGATGAAGACACTGAAGAAAGTTTTATCGTTAATGCAATAGACGGCATAAAGCAATTTTATAATTTTACCGGCTTTGCCAATGCCACGCCCGGACATTTAATTATGATTATAATTGGCATTATTTTCATCTATCTGGGCATTAAATTTGATTATGAACCACTGCTCTTAGTTCCCATTGGCGCAGGTATCATTATTGGAAATATTCCATTTGTTGCGGGATTGCAAACCGGAATTTATGAATCCGGATCGGTGTTGAACTTTCTGTATTTTGGAGTAGTAAAAGGAATTTATCCGCCATTAATATTCTTGGGAATTGGCGCTATGACCGATTTTTCGTCACTTATTGCCAATCCAAAATTAATGTTGTTGGGCGCCGCGGCACAAATTGGAGTTTTTATAACATTTATTGGGGCGCTTTACCTTGGATTTAACCTTCAAGAGTCTGCAGCCATTGGCATAATTGGTGGCGCCGATGGACCTACTGCAATTTTTATTGCCTCAAAATTGGCAAACGGCGTTAACATTTTGGAAGACGGCACTGTTGTGAAAAATTTGATTGGCCCAATTGCCATTGCCGCCTATTCCTATATGGCATTGGTACCGGTAATTCAACCGCCTTTAATGCGATTGCTAACCTCTAAAAAAGAAAGAAAAATCAGAATGAAACCACCCAGAGCGGTTTCCCAAAAAGAAAAAATGATATTCCCTATTGTAGCATTAATCTTAACCACTTTTATATCTCCAAGCGCGTTGCCTTTATTGGGAATGCTTTTCTTCGGAAACTTGTTGAAAGAATCGGGAAGAACAGAAAGATTGGCAGAAACTGCGCGTACCAAATTAATTGATATTGTTACGATTCTATTAGGGGTCACTGTTGGCGCATCAACTCAGGCAGATATTTTTATCACCAAAGATTCTATGTTGATATTTGCACTTGGCGCATTTTCATTTGCAATTGCCACTATGGGCGGCTTGCTTTTTGCTAAATTTATGAACTTATTTCTTAAAGGAGATGACAAAATCAATCCGCTTATTGGCGCAGCTGGCGTTTCTGCGGTTCCCGACAGCGCAAGGGTTGCACATATTGAAGGATTAAAATCGGATCCACACAATTATCTGTTAATGCACGCCATGGCCCCCAACGTTGCGGGTGTTATAGGTTCGGCCATTGCTGCAGGTATATTACTGAGTTTCTTGGGATAATTTGCCAGTCGTTAAATTAAAATAACTAAGAAGTACTAAAGTGCCTAAAGGTTTGAGTACTTAAAGTTAAAAGTAAAATGAAAAACACTTTTAGGCACAAAAAACTTTATTAACTGTTTATTTAAAATTTAATAAAATGAACTTACCAAACAAAATGACGGCTGAAGAAGCTGTAAAACTTATCAAATCTGGTGACAGGGTATTAATTCAAGGCGGTTCCGCAACGCCTCAGGCATTGATAAAAGCCATGGTTGCCCGTGCGCCCGAATTAAGAGGCGTTGAAGTTGTGCACTTGCATACCGAAGGCGAATGCGGTTATACGGCGCCTGAATTAAGTGAAAGTTTTCATACCCACGCATTTTTTATCGGCGGAAATATTCGAAACATGGTTGGACTTACGGTCGATTATATTCCTATTTTCTTAAGTGACATTCCAAGCTTATTCCGATTGGGATATATGGATTTAGATATTGTTTTGGTGAATGTTGCGCCACCCGACAAGCACGGATTTTGTTCTCTGGGCGTTTCGGTGGATATTGTGATTGCGGCCATTGAAATGGGGAAAAAAGTAATTGCACAAATAAATCCGCGCATGCCGCGTACTTTTGGAGATGCATTGGTGCATTTAAGAAACTTTGCAGCCTGTGTTGAAGTGGTTGAAGAAATTCAGGAAATGCATTTGGCTGCACCAACAAAAGCCGAAGAACAAATCGGGAAAAATATTGCGGGTATCATTGATGACGGCGCTACCCTGCAAATGGGCATCGGCGGAATTCCAAATGCAGTGCTCACCTATTTGAACAATCATAAAAATCTTGGAATTCACACTGAAATGTTTTCCGAAGGAATTGTTGATTTGGTGCTAAACGGCGTGATTAACGGCTCAAAGAAAAAAGTAAATCCGTATAAAATAGTTTCCGGATTTGCCATGGGAACACGTCGCTTATATGATTTTATGGACGACAATCCCGAAATTGAAATGCTTGACATTGCTTATGTAAATGATACCGCCATTATTCGTCAGAACCCAAAAGTAACCGCCATCAACTCGGCCATTGAAATTGACATTACCGGCCAGGTTTGTGCAGATTCAATCGGATTGAGAATGTTTTCAGGTGTTGGCGGACAAATGGATTTTATGCGTGGCGCCGCATTGTCAAAAGGCGGAAAACCAATTATTGCCATTACTTCCACTACGCTAAAAGGGGTTTCGAAAATAGTTCCCGCACTAAAAGTTGGCGCTGGCGTAGTAACAACAAGAGCGCATGCAAGATATGTTGCTACAGAATATGGCGTAGCCAATCTTTTTGGAAAAACCTTAAAACAGCGCTCGCAAGCGCTTAGAGACATTGCACATCCAGATTGCAGAGAAGACCTAGATAAAACCATTTTTGAAAGATTTGGCAGTAGTTTGGTGTGACATTCATTTAATTTATAATTGCCGATAAGCAAAAATATTTCAACAATCGGCGATTGCTTGGCTCACAATTAATACAAAATAAAATGGACAATAAAAATAAATCGCTTTTTTCAAATTTCAATCCTGTTTCAAAGCAAGAATGGACAGAAAAAGCGAAAACTGATTTAAAAGGGGAAGATTTCAACAAAAAACTGGTCTGGAAAAACCTAAGCAACATTGACATTCCTCCTTATTTTACTTCAGAAGACAAACAAGACTATTTAAAAAACACAGGAGAAAATTCGCAATTTTTAATCAATTATCGACACCTTGAAAGCCAACCAGAAGAAAGTGCCAACAAATTCGCCTTAAAGGCAATTGAAGAAGGTATCAACGGCTTGCTTTTCGAAATTAAAGAAAGCACGGTTGTATCCAGATTGCTTGCAGGCATCAATTTGAATAAAATTGCAGTGGCATTCATTTTAAAAGCTCACGAAGTTGCGTTCGCCATTGATTTCTTTGATTTTGTCACAGCGCAAAATATCGACAAAAAAAACCTTAAGGGCTATTTTGATTTGGAATTAATCGCCAATTATGTCACAAAAGGAAAGATGAATCCCGGCCAATGCGATAAAGCGGCAGCCATTGCAGAATTGGCGTCGGAATTTCCGAATTTTAAAGCGATATCCATATCGGGAACTGCCTATTTAGATTCGGGTGCCAATCAGGTTCAAGAGGTTGCATATACGCTAAATTCGTTGATTTGCTTCATAGAAAGATATTCAGACCGAGGAATTTCCTTAGAAACAATTTTCAATAACCTGCATTTTCAATTGGCCATTGGTTCGGAATATTTTATCGAAATAGGAAAATTCAGAGCTTTCAACAGTTTGCTGCAGGAAATTGCAAAAAAATACAGCATTGCTGAATTTTCACATTCACTCACCGGAAAAACTTCCATCTGGAGCAAATCGGTGACCGATGCGCATACCAATTTATTGCGTGCTACCACCGAAACGATGTCGGCAATCTTGGGAAATGTTGATGGTGTTTTAATCGATCCTTACGACAACGAATTTAATGAAGCATCTGATTTTTCGAGCAGAATAGCCGGAAATATTTATACCATTTTAAAAGAAGAATCCTACTTTGGCAAAGTTGACAATCCGGTCGACGGTTGTTATTATATTGAAGAAATCAGCGCAAAAATAGCCGGCAGAGCCTTGGAACTTTTCAAAGAAATTGAAGCAAAAGGCGGTTTTTATGATGCCTTTGAAAGCGAATTTATACAACAACAAATTGCAAAAATCCGTTTTGAAAAAATAAAATTATTGAGCCAGCGCAGGTTGGCGATGGTGGGCGTTAACAAATATCCAAATTTAATGGAAAAAATCCCTTCAGAAATTCTTTCTGCAGGCGAAATGAATCCCAATCCGAAATTATTGAAACCAAGAAGAGCCTCGATGGAAATAGAAGCCTTGAGAAAAAACACGGAAACATTGGTTAAAAACTATTACAAGCGTCCAATTATTGAACTCACAAGTTTCGGTAATTTAACCATGCGAAAAGCGAGGGCAGCTTTTGCCTATGATTTTTTAGGCGTAAGCGGATTTGAGCTATGGCCCGAAAAAAGTTACGAGAATGCTTTACAAGCCGCCAAAGAAAGTGCAAAATCGGAATCCAATGTGGTGGTTATTTGCAGTTCCGACCAGGATTATGATGAAAATGCTTTGTCATTTGTAAAAGCGTTCAGAAAACTAAACAAAGACAAAGTGCTTTTGTTGGCCGGAAACCCAATCCATTTAATCGGTGAATTAACAGAAGCCGGTTTGGACGGATGCATCCATCTAAAATCGGACATAATCGCTACCATTTCAAGCGTTCAGCGTAAAATTCAGAAAACCATTAAATCCTTAGAAGTATGAGACCAGATTTTTCAGATTTAACATTAAATACCGCTGTGAGACAACAAGCAGTTGCTGAGGAAAATAAAGAGATTTGGCATACTCCCGAAGGCATTCCGGTAAAAAAACATTTTACGGAAGCAGACATCAAAGATGCAGAACACTTACATTTTGCAGCGGGATTACCACCATTTACAAGAGGACCTTACAGTACGATGTATGTGATGCAGCCGTGGACAATTCGCCAATATGCTGGATTTTCAACTGCCGAGGAATCAAACGCTTTCTACAGAAGAAATTTGGCTGCGGGCCAAAAAGGATTGTCGGTTGCTTTTGATTTGGCCACACATCGCGGCTACGATTCCGACCATCCGCGTGTAACGGGCGATGTTGGAAAAGCCGGTGTTGCCATCGATTCTATTTTGGATATGGAAATCCTTTTCGACCAAATTCCTTTGGATAAAATGTCGGTTTCTATGACCATGAACGGCGCTGTGTTGCCTATTATGGCCTTTTACATTGCGGCCGCAAAAAAACAGGGCGTTGCCTTAAATCAGTTAAGCGGCACCATCCAAAATGATATTTTAAAAGAATTTATGGTGCGGAACACCTACATTTATCCGCCATTGCCTTCGATGAAAATTATTGGTGATATTTTCGAATACACCACGCACAACATGCCAAAATTCAATTCAATTTCCATCAGCGGCTATCATATGCAGGAAGCCGGTGCAACGGCCGATATTGAGTTGGCATACACACTTGCCGACGGAATGGAATACATCAGAACCGGATTAAAATCGGGCTTAAAAATTGATGAATTCGCCCCGCGATTGTCCTTTTTCTGGGCTGTGGGAATGAACCACTTTATGGAAATTGCCAAAATGCGCGCGGCAAGAATGCTATGGGCAAAAATCATCAAACAATTCAATCCTCAAAATCCGAAATCGATGGCCTTGCGCACGCACAGCCAAACATCGGGCTGGAGTTTGAGCGAGCAGGATCCTTTTAACAATGTTGCCAGAACTTGTGTTGAAGCGATGGCGGCTGGTTTGGGCGGAACACAATCACTGCACACAAATGCGCTGGATGAAGCGATTGCATTGCCAACAGATTTTTCTGCAAGAATTGCGCGAAATACGCAAATTTTTATTCAGGAAGAAACACAAATCACCAAAGCGGTGGATCCTTGGGCAGGTTCTTATTACGTGGAATACCTTACCCAGGAAATTGCCAAAAAAGCCTGGCAGTTAATTGAAGAAGTGGAAGAACTTGGCGGTATGGCAAAAGCCATTGAAACCGGCGTTCCTAAAATGCGCATTGAAGAAGCATCCGCAAGAAAACAAGCACGATTGGACTCTGGACAAGATATTTTGGTGGGCGTGAATAAATTTCAAACCAAAGAAAAATCGAATATCGAAATTTTGGATATTGACAATACCGCGGTAAGAGATTCACAACTTGAACGGTTGAAAAAATTAAAAGCAAACAGAAATCAGGCTTTGGTTGACGCAAACATTGCGGCTTTGTCTGAATGTGCGAAAACTGGTGAAGGAAACTTGTTGGAGTTGGCAGTGGAAGCTGCTGAAAATTTTGCCACTTTAGGTGAAATCTCCGATGCTTTGGAAGTTCATTTTGGCCGTCATAAAGCAGCTACTAATTTAATTAGCGGCGTGTACAGCAAAGAAATAGACAATGACAGCACTTTTGCAAAAGCGCAAAAATTGGCAGATAAATTTACGGAAATTGAAGGACGCCGTCCGCGCGTGATGATTGCGAAAATGGGACAGGACGGACACGACAGGGGCGCAAAAGTGGTTGCTTCCAGTTTTGCCGATTTGGGCTTTGATGTGGACATGGGTTCTTTGTTCCAAACACCGGAAGAAGTTGCCAAACAAGCGGTGGAAAATGACGTTCATTTTGTGGGCGCTTCAAGTCTGGCGGCCGGACATAAAACATTGATTCCGCAATTGATTGATGAATTGGCCAAATTGGGAAGACCGGATATTATGGTTTTTGCAGGCGGCGTGATTCCGGCAAAAGATTATAGTTATTTATTGGAAAGAAAAGTAGCTGCCATTTTTGGGCCGGGCACCGTAATTTCCGAATCTGCCATCACCATTATGGAGAAATATTTGGAACAGGCATAAACATATAATTATTTGAAAGCGAAAAACCCTTCTCGGCTAAAACTGTGCGGGGTTTTTTATTTTTTTAATTAATCCTTTTGATATAAAATTAGTTCCCTTCAATAACACTATTTTTGCACTTCAAAATAATATATGGATTTTTCAAAAGTAAAATTGGTAGTTGCAGACATGGATGGTACTTTACTAAACTCTAAAAGTGAAGTCAGCGAGCAGTTTTTTAAACTGTTCGACCAATTAAAAAAGCACCAGGTTAAATTTATTGCAGCAAGCGGACGTCAGTATTTCAGTATTGTTGACAGGTTTGAAAGCATTAAAAACGACATCACCATTGTTGCTGAAAATGGTGCATTTGCCATGCATGGAGACAAAGAGTTATTTACAATAGCATTGCCTTTGGAACACATCGCAAAAAGCATCCATATTTTAAGAAAAATTTCCAATGTTTATATTGTTTTATGCGGGAAAAAAAGCGCTTATATTGAAACTAAAGATGAAAAATTCATTTCAATGTTTAAAAATTACTATTCTGAATATGTAATGGTAGACGATTTAACTAAGGTTAAAGATGACACCTTTTTTAAAATTGCAGCTTTTCATTTTGAATGTTCCGAAACACATATTTATCCGGCAGTTGAGCACCTTGGAAAGGAATTACAGGTAATCGTATCCGGAGCGAATTGGTTAGATATTTCACACACCAATGCCAATAAAGGTTACGCCTTAAATATTCTTCAGCAGGATTTAAATATTTCAAAAGAAGAAACTATGGTGTTTGGAGATTATAATAACGACCTAAAAATGTTGGCACTTGCCTATTATTCCTACGCTATGGAAAATGCGCATTCAAATGTAAAAAAACTCGCCAAATTTCAAACAAAAAGTAATGACAACTATGGGGTTGAATTTATACTCGAGCAAGTAATTCATTCAAAAAATTTAATTTCTAAAAAGACTTTTTAAAGGCCTCAATTATTTTTTGCGCTGCTTTTACCGGGGAAATTTTAGCGGAAATTATCTCCTTTTCCAACATTGACAACTGATTTGAAATGTCCTTTGATCCGTAAAACAAGCGTTTCAATTCTTCATTGATGTTGTTATACATCCATTGCACCTGCTGAAGATTTCTGTTTTTATGGAAATAACCATTTTCCGTCACCAATTTTTTGTATGCCGTAATTTCTTCCCAAACTTTATCGATACCGATATTTTTTATTGCTGAAGCTGTGCTCACCACTGGACTCCAACCCGATTCCGATTGCGGAAAAATATGCAGGGCATTTTGATACTGTGACCGTGCTATCTGGCTTTTACGAACATTGTCGCCATCGGCTTTGTTGATGACCACCATATCGGCCATTTCCATAATTCCTTTTTTGATGCCCTGTAGTTCATCGCCAGCACCGGCCAACATTAAAAGCAGGAAGAAATCCGTCATTCCGTGCACCGCAGTTTCAGACTGGCCCACGCCTACCGTTTCGATTAAAATAATGTCGTAACCGGCAGCTTCGCAAAGCAACATGGTTTCCCCTGTTTTATTGGCAACGCCACCGAGCGTATCGCCCGAAGCTGATGGCCTGATATAGGCTTCTTCCAAATTTGCCAGTTCTTCCATTCGGGTTTTATCACCCAGAATGCTTCCTTTTGAACGCTGGCTGCTTGGATCAATAGACAATATGGCGACTTTGTAATCTTGTTTGATTAAATGGAGTCCGAAAACTTCAATAAAAGTACTTTTTCCTACACCGGGAACTCCTGTAATGCCAATTCTGAAGGAGTTTCCTGATTTTGGCAAAATGGCCTGCACAATTTCTTTTGCAATGACTTTATCGCTTTCCAAATTGCTTTCTATCATGGTAATGGCCCGTGAAAGCAACACGCGGTCACCTTTTAAAACACCATCAATATATGCAGCTGCCGTTAACCTGCTTTTTGGTTTGTAATCCATCTTTATTTAATTGCGTATTTCATTATTCAACCAACTATCTAAAAACGAAACGTTGGTTCCATTTTATCCAAAGGAAATATCGAATCATCAATTTTTATAGCAATAACAAAGATACGCATCTCGCTAAAAATGACTAGTTATAAAAGCAGTTTTTTAGAAAATAAATTCATTCAAAATTTGCTCTTAACCGCAAAGACGCAAGGAAAATACGCAAAGTGCGCAAGTTAATTTTCTTTATTCATTTTCATTTTTTATGTGATTTGCGCTAGGGATTGAACGGCATGTTTGAGCACTCCCGTTTTTCACGGGATGCGAGTAGTGAAAGCCCGACCCTTGCGGTAAAGCCCAAAATAACTAAAAAAGTCTGTGCTAATTATTTTTGCTGTTAAAAGTCCTTTTTACGCAGTTTTAAGTTCATTCGAAGCACCGGCAACATTACCCACAACATCAAAACGCCCATAGAAATCATCATTCCTAAATTTGTTCCGAAAAACTTTCTGAAAACAGCGCCGGTGTAGCCCAATAATGCGGAAATATCCAGTTTTAAGAGAATTAAAATCCGAGATAAATCGATTGGGTTGAACATAGTTGCCGCCAATGAAAATTTATCGAGCGGATACGAATTAAAAACCACCAGGAATGTCAGAAAAATCCCGTCGTAAATGACGGCCAAAAACAGCCACATTAAAATGGCGTAGCCGAAACCCTTGATTTTATTTTCGGTAGAAAGGGCAATGTTGTAAGACAGCGCCACAAAAATAAAATTGAGAAAAGCGCCCACGACCAGCAGCAGACTAAAATTGAAAATTGCCGTTGATTTGAACAATCCGTATAAAACAAAGGGGATTCCAAGGCCCAAAACCAAACTTAGCGTCAGAGAAATTGAGATTCCCAGGTATTGGCCCATAAAAATTTTGCTTCTGTTTATGGGTTGTGCCAGCAGCAATTCGGTAAATTCTTTTGAATTGTAATAATACATCACGCCAAAAATAGTTCCGATTAAAGGCGTTAACACGATGATGATATTCATTAAAGTGATGACGGCTTTGTCCACATCATTGTTGAGAAATAACAGCACAAAACCAAGGATCAGATAAAACAAAAAGTACACATAGCTCCAGCGGCTGCGCATTAAATCGTAAAAACTGTATTTTAATATTTTAAGCATATTGTTTGGCTATTAAATTGGCAATGGCGTGTTCTAAATTGTCATTATTCATTTGCTTTTTAAGCGCATCAACAGTTCCTTTGAAATATATTTTGCCATCGAGCAGGAAAACAATTTCATCGGCCACCTCATCCACAAAACTCATAATGTGCGTGGTGATTAAGATGGTTTTTCCTTTTTCTTTTTCCTTCTGAATAATACTTTTTAAATGGATAAGCGCAATTGGATCGAGGCCATTTGTGGGTTCATCCAGCACAATTAAATCGCTGTCGAACATAAATGTGAGCACGATGTTCACTTTTTGTTTTGTGCCGCCCGACAGATTTCCCAACTTTTTATCCAAAGAAGTTTTTAATCCGAAAAGTTCGATAAGTTCTTCTGAATTTGAATCTTTAGGCCGCAGGTTTTTCACCATATTGATGATCTCAAGAACGGTTAAGTTTGGCGGAAAGTTGGCTATTTGAGGCAAATAATTTAAGTTATTGCGATACGCCCACTGCCGCAACACGCTTTTTTTATCGAAAATGATTTCGCCTTTATTTGGAATTACCATACCCAGCAAACATTTGATCAAGGTTGTTTTTCCGGAGCCGTTTGGCCCAAGAATGGCAAATATTCCTCCTTTGCTTATGTTCAGGTCCAGACCGTCTAAAACGACCAGTTTTCCGAATTTTTTGTGTAAATTTTTAAATTCAATCATTTGCTCTTTTCATCTATTTATTATTTATTTTTTATTGGTACAGATGCTGTTCGCTATTAATCATTTCGTTGTGTATCAAAATTTGTTATGGCTCGTTTCATCTGTGTATTATTTATTTTTTATTGGTACAGATGCTGTTCGCTATTAATCATTTCGTTGTGTATCAATATTTGTTATGGCTCGTTTCATTAATGGCTTATTGTCCAATAAATCGTCTGGCGTAAAAACCGGTGAAACTTTTTCTGAAAAATTGATGATGTCAACAAACAAACTTCTCAATAAAATCAATGCTTCGGGTGTTTTGTTCACAATGTAGGAAAACAGTTTTACGGGCCTGTACGGCACATCACCAATGCCATTTTTATCCAGATCGTAGCCTGTATATTCACTCCAGTAATTATTGTCGAACTTATTGTCGTTGATGTTTGAATTGTAGGCCAAATCCAACGAATTGTTCATAAAGTCGTTTTTGGTAAATATGTTTGTGTAGCAGGCGCCCGAAATTTTTACTGCCCAGCCATTTCGCAAAAAGGTGTTGTTTTTATAATTGATACGGGTAGAACCTTCCGCATTGATGCCGATGGTATTTTGCTCGAACAGATTGTCGTAAATTTCGGCATCATAAATTTCTTTCAGCAGCAAGCCATACGAAGCAGATCCCCAATTCAATCGGAATTTGTTATGATGCATTGTGGTGAATTTAGAAAACATTACCGCAACGCCGGCGCCGTTATTTCTAAATTCGTTATGATGGTACACATTGTTGTTTGAAAACATAAAGTGCAATCCGTAACGAATATTGTTATGACTTACATTGTTGTGCACCAGACTGTTTTTAACAAACTCGAAGTAAATGCCATCACGCAGTCCGAACATTTCATTGTTGTAAACTTTAATGTCTTCGCCGCTCCAAATATGGATGCCGTTTCCCGAGCTGGCTTCATTTTTTCGGTTGCTGGAAATTTTATTGTTTCTGATGATGCCTCTTTTGGATTTTTCAACCAATATTCCGAAGAAAACATTTTCCAAAATGCATTCTTCTATGATAAAATCATTGCCTTTAATCACTTTTATCGCGGCGTATTCAATGGTGTAACTTAGGCCGACATTGATAATTTTCAATCCTTTAATCTTGATATTATTGGTTTCCAAAAATAACATTCCGCCTTTATTTCGTCCGTCAATCAGCGTTCCTTTTTCACCAATTAAAGAAATGGGTTTGTTTATGAGGATATCATTTTCAAAATAAATGCCTTTTTTAATGAAAATCTCATCACCAGCCTGCGCCATTTTGATGGCTTCCTTGATGGTTTTAACGCTGCAGCTTTCGCAAACAACAATTTGTTTGGCGGAAACGGCAACAGCAATAAAAAAGAAAAATAATCCAATTTTATACTTCATTATTTGTCGGAAAGTTTTTGTTTCAGGGTTTCCCAAGTGTAAATTTCACCAGTGTGTTTTTGCTGCAATTCTTCCGCAGCACTTTTTTCAGAAAAGCCAGAGAGGTTTGCGCCCATCGGACTTTTTATTACCGGCGTAATTAGGTAAGCGGCATTTTCGGCTTCGGTCATTTCACTTGGATTTCCATAATCGGCCACCAACAACAGTGCTATTTTTTCTTCGCTGTTTTGGTCCAAGTAATTAACCATACACTCGATGGCATCGAATTTAAATTGCTTGCCTTTAACGGTCACTAATTGCGCGGAATGCGTTTGGTCCACAATATTCATTTTGCAGAAACCGCATTGGTCTTTGCCGTATTCAATGGCTTCAGGTTCCACTTTGCAGGAAACTATAGCCAATAAAAAGATGGTTCCAATAATTAGCTGGAGGAATTTAGTCTTCATTATTTTTGATTTTAATAGTTCATAAATATAACAATAAAGATTTATGAATTGAAAATTGAGACTCTAGAATTAATCTGCCAGGGGATCAATTTTATTATTCAACAAATAAAATTAGAGTGCTTTTATAATTGGTATAAAACGAGCACAGCTTCTATGCTCGTTTTTATACCATAACAATAAAAATACTTTATGCTTATTATTTTGATTTTACTTCTTTTCTACCGACAAAAAATGCCACCAACGTCAGGATCATTCCCACGAATAAAAAGTAGGCTCCCAGTCTTGGATAAGAATGTGCCTTAAAATTTAGAATGTCTTTTGTTCCGAAAAGCGGCGGTTGAAATCCCATGGCAGAACCATCGGGATTTTTAAAATTCATGATGGCTTTCGGATCTAAATTATGGCCGTAATTATACTCCCACAAATAGAAATCGTACATGCCGGCTGTGCCTAAAACAGCCATCAAAACAAACCAGGCCAAAAACAATTTATGGTTGCCCAAAAAGCCGATAATTACGCCTAAAACCACCATAATGCCAATGGCTACAGGAAATATTTTAAATTCGGGAATGGTTTCGGGAATGTATTGCATACCAACATAGTGGTTCATCAAATTGATATTTTTGATATCAAATTCGTGGGTATCCACAAATTTATTGATGTGAATATCCATTCCAAGCGGAATTGGGTATTGTGGCGCTTCAAGCGTAATATTCCATAGCGGAAATACAAATAGCCCAAGTAATAGCAGGGAACCCACTATCATTAAAATTTTAGATTTCTTCATCGGTTTAAATTTTATTGCTGTTAATAAATGGCCAAAATAGCCGATACATTTTACACGAATTACCCTATTTCAAAAAATTAGAATTTGCAACGCCTGATTTGATGGCATTCACAAATTAAAGATTATTACTTAGGGCGAAGAAGTGTGCAAACAACAAATGAATTTTTGCATGATGATTTTAATTTAAAACGGGCGAGCTATTTTATTTTCTCGCCCGTTTATTAATTTATTTAAACACTTTTTACTAAAAAAAATTATTCAGCATCAACAGCATCACCATCCAGCGTATACGTTAAAGGAACATTAGATCCTTTTGGGGATACTCTGATATAGCCTTGCATTTCCTGGTGCAGTGCGGAACAGAAATCTGTACAGTAAAATGGCCAAACCCCAACTTGTTTAGGTTCCCAAATATTGGTTTCTGTTTGGCCCGGCATAATCAACAACTCGGAAGTTTGCGCGCCAATAACGGCAAATCCGTGCGGTACATCATAATCTTGCTCAAGGTTCGTAACGTGGAAAAATACTTTGTCTCCCACTTGTATGCCTTCAATATTGTCTGGCGCAAAGTGAGAACGAATCATGGTCATATATACGTGAACTTCGTTGCCTTTTCTTACCACTTTGGCTGCCGCTTCTGTTTTGGTTGCAAATGGGTGTTTGTTTTCCTCTAATTTGTATATTTTTTTAGATTTCGGCACAATTAAATTCGCCGGAATACCTGCAGCATAATGAGGCTCCCCGATGGTTGGAAAATCTAATAGCATTTCCATTTTATCTCCGGAAATATCAAATAATTGCGCTGATTGGGTTACTTCAGGACCTGTTGGCAAATAACGGTCTTTGGTAATTTTGTTCATGGCCACCAAATATTTACCAAATGGTTTTCTTGAATTTCCTCCAGGAATCATTAAGTGACCCACAGAATAAAACACCGGTTTTCTGTCGAGCACTTCCCATGTTCCCAATTTCCATTTTACTACTTCAGAAGAGATAAAGAAAGTGGTATACGCGTTTCCTTTTCCGTCAAACTCAGTGTGAAGCGGTCCTAAGCCCGGTTGTTTTACAGCACCGGCTAATGTAGCTTCATATTGCAAAATTGGAATGCCGTAAGCATCGCCGTCAAATTTTTTCTCATCAATTGCTTTAATCATTTTACTGAAAGAGTGCACTGTTAATTCAGCTGCCAATTTTCCACTTCCAACAATATATTCACCGGATGGATCAACATCACAACCGTGAGGAGATTTTGGTGTAGGCATAAAATAAATGGCACCGGGAACATCACTTGGGTTGATGATTAGCACTTCATCTTTCATCGTTGACGTTGCAGAATGGGTTTCATCACTATAGACATTGTGCGCATATTTGGTTGGCGCTTTTGTACCGCCGCCATTGTTCACATATTCTTCAATTTTTTTCCAGTTGATGGCTGCAATAAAATCTTTGTCGTTTTGAGAAGCATTTACTTCCAACAATGAATTTGCTTCTTCAGTGTTGTAAGTTGTAAAGAAAAACCAGCCGTGGGAAGCACCTCTTCCAGGATGTGATAAATCGTAGTTAAAACCAGGCATCATCAATTGAAACTTAATATTCATAGCGCCGTCTTTAGGATCAACCGCAATAAAAGTTAAGGCACCTTTAAAGTTTCCTTTATACTCTTTAATAGGCATATCTCTTTGAGGATACGGAATTGAAAAACGTGTTCCTGCCACCACATATTCTGTATTTTCAGTCACAAAAGAAGAACTGTGGTTACCCGCTGAATTGGGAATTTCGATAATTTCAGTAGTTTCAAAAGTTGTTAAATCAATTTTCGCAATACGCGGTGTATTGTTTTCATTGATAAATACATAACGTCCATCTAATTCGCCGGCGGTTTGAGAAATATCCGGATGGTGTGAGTCACCCCAAGGAATAAATCCGTGAGAAGTGTTCAGCATTGGTTTTGTTTCTTCGTTAAATCCATAAGCTTTTTCAGCATCAACAGAAAAAACAGGAATCACTTTAAATAATCTTCCTGATGGAAGTCCGTAAACGGCCAATTGACCGCTGAAACCACCGGACACAAAAGCATAAAATTCATCGTACTCACCAGGAGCCACGTACACTTTTTCGGCAGCATTGCTGGATAAAGCGCCATTTTTCTTTGAGTCGCCTTTTCCACAACTGCCCAGCACCATTGAAAGCACTGTAATTACAAGTAAAGATTTAAAAATTGTTTTCATACTCATTATATTTATTTGTTTGTTGATTGTTCAATAATTTTAACTATTCAGCCTCTGGAGCTGTTTTTGTTCTAAAGTATTCCAATATTTTTCGCGCTTCATCTTCCGTTAAATTTTGGTTTGCCATTGGCGCCAAATACTCCGCCAATAATTTTTTCGCAATTGGATTTTCGGCCACCATTTTTTCCGGATTTAAAATCATATTCATAATCCATTCTGGCGATCTTCTTGTAGTTACCCCAACCAATGCCGGTCCAACCACTCTTTTACTGATTTTATGACAGGCAGAACATTTTGCCAAGAATACCGCTTTGCCTTCATCGGCCATTTTTTGGTCAATTTCTCCAAGGGTAATGCTGGTAACAGGTCCAATCCCTTTGTCTTTCATTGGATCGGTTTCTTCAACCACTGCTTTTTGTTCTTCAACAGGCGCCGCCACTTTTTCCTCCTTTTTGGCTTCACCTCCACAACTTGTTATTACTGCTGCTATTATTGCGAATACTACTACTTTTAATTTCATTTGTTTATATTTTATTTTTTATTGGTACAAATGCTGTTCGCCATTAATCATTTCTGTGTGTATCAAAATTTGTTATGGCTCGTTTCATTTGTTTATATTTAATATAATTAGGGTTTATCTGAAATAGCCCCCTTTTTAAGTTTCAATAAGAAATCTTGGCTATTCTCTTTTTTTAGTTTTTCGTTTCAAAATTATTCGGCCGGCACCAATACGTTGTCTATGACGTGAATCCATCCATTGCTTACTTTAACGGATTTCAATATTTTTGTTCCGCCCACATAAATACCGTCGGCTTTCACTTCAACAGTTAAATATTTCCCGGAGGCCATATATAATTTACGTCCTTTTTCGAATTCCTTTTTCAGCTGTTTTTCAGGATAATTTGCAGGAGCTACATGGTTTGTAAGAATGAATGCCAGCTTGGACTTGTTTTCGGGTTTCAACAAATCATCCACTGTTCCTGCAGGCAATTTGTCGAACGCACCATTTACAGGGGCAAAAACGGTTAAAGGTCCGGCGTTTACAAGCGCATCTTCAACGCCCGCAGCTTCAATTGCCGCCACTAAGGTTTTAAAATCGTCCAATGATTTTGCGACTTGCAATGCATTTGCTGCAGAGATGGTGTCAACAACTGCCGATTGCCCTTGTGATGCTGGCGCAGTTTCTGTTTGTGTTTCAGCAGCTTCCGGTTTTTTTTCACCGCTGTTGCATGCAACCATGAAAAGCGCCGATAAGGCTAAAAATGAATTGGTTAAATTGATTTTTTTCATAATATTGTGATTAACGTTAATAAATACTTCACAAAAGTAGTCTTCCAAAATTGTTTGAAATATGATATAAATCATCTTTTAACGAATAAAAGATATTTTTATCTTTATTTATTGTAATCAATGTAACATTGGGTATTCAAAATCTATTTATAAATTTGCATTGGAGATTTTTAAACGCTGAAATGATGTCAATAAAAAATCTCAAATGCGTAAAAATGAATATAAATTTAATAAAAAATGAATAACTCACACATAAAAAATAGCTTAAATCATACAATTTCTTATTCAAACTACAGAAATTTAATAAAAAATTTAATTTCAGAAGGAAAATCTACAGGAACAGAACAATCTGAAGATCACCTGACTTTCAGTATTTTAAATGACAAAAGGATGGATCGTTTGGATAAAACTTTGGAAGTTTCTGCGGAAACACAAAATTCCCTTGACAATTTGAACAAAGGTTTTACCTTTTTGGTGATTGCCGAAGGCTGGTGTGGTGATGCTGCCCAAATATTACCTATTATCAACAAAGTTGCGGAAGCTTCCCACAACATCGCATTTAAAATTGTGTTGCGCGATGAAAATGAAGATTTGATGAACCAATATTTAACCAACGGAAGCAAATCCATTCCTAAAGTCCTTATTTTGGACAATGAAAATAACGTGTTGGATTCCTGGGGACCGCGGCCAGCTGTTGCCTCACAAATGGTGGTAGACTATAAAGCCCAAAATGGCAGTTTGGATGAAGAATTTAAAAAGAACCTGCAAATTTGGTACAATAAAGACAAGGGCCACAATACGCAAAATGAACTGGTTGGTTTGCTGCATGCCAATTAAACTAATAATGTTTTGGGCGTTCCCGCCAAAAGGCAGGCGCGCCTTTTGTTCCAAACTTCTTTAATCGCCAAAAGGGCGAATCAAAAAAGGTTTTCCACTGCAGTCGCTAACGCAGTTTCCAATTTATAACTATATTTTAGAATTGAAATTGCATGAGCGAGATGCACGCGATAGCGGAGGTATAATAGCAATCTAAATGTGAATTGACAAACAGGCCGCCCCGCTGGGGCTTGTATTCCGTGAAAATTAAATTATTACAATCAGATCGTCCCGATGGGACTAAACAACCTCCGTTAGAAGCGATATGTTTGCAGAAAAATGTAAGAAACCTCTCGCTAGCGCAAGCTTCCAGCTCGTGACTGCACAAATTAAGTTTGGCAGAAGCATTAATTTGACGTTCATCTAGAAATGTGCTCGATCGTGACTATAGCTTTAGCAGAAACTTGAGCAAGAGCGAGACGCTCGCGCTAGCGGATAGAAGGATTATTTACGAATTACAATTTACGATTTTTAAATTTTCGAATTTTCAGTTTGCTGACCGCTTCCTAACAGTTTCCGATTTATTTTGAATATCTTTGCAGCCTAAATAAAACCAATGATTACAGATTTTAACAGCATTCCCGAAACCGCAAAAATTTGGGTTTTCCCGGCAAGCAGAAAATTTTACGCACAGGAACTTCCGGAAATTACCGCCAAGATTGACCAATTTTTAACGGACTGGGAAAATGAGCATCTGCCAATTTCTGCGTCATATGTAATCAAATACGACCGTTTTATCATTATTACCGCTGATGATACTGAGCAAAGCCTAAGTTTAGAAGCCCAAGACCAATTGGCCACTTTTATACAATCGCTTGAAAGCAGCTATGAACTTATTTTAATGGACCGCATTAATGTTTGCTACAAACAGGGCGAATTTGTGCAGTATAAAACGCTTCCTGAGTTTAAAAAAATGATTAAGGACAAAGGGGTTTCCCAAAATACGATGGTTTTTAATTCGATGATCAATTTGAAAGAGGAACTGGAATTTGGATTTGAAATCAGTATTATGGACAGCTGGCTGGGACGGTTTATAAAAACGGGGAGTTAAATTAATTCTTTTTCTTTTTTTAACCGCAAGGGCCGCAAAGTTTTACGCTAAGTTCGCAAATTGACTTATAATTCTTAATGTAACTTAGTGGTTCTCATCGAAACTCAGTAATTAAAAGGCAATAAAGACAATTGCACAGAGATTCACAAATTTTAATGGTAAAAATTAACTTGTTCTCTTGAACCGCAGGGGGCGCAAAGTTTTACGCTAAGTTCGCTATTGCTTTGAGTAACTTAGTATGTCTCTGAGAAACTTTGTGTAATTAAAAGGCAATAAAGACAATTGCACTAAGATTCACAAAGTATAACACAGAGATTCACAAAGTAAAAAAATATTTATCCGCAAGGGGCTCAAAGTTTTACGCCCTTCGACTCCGCTCAGGGTGACGGATAGGAATTACAATTAATCTTTGGCTAACCGCTATTTTAACCGCAGG
>CAMDPE010000031.1 GCA_945903795.1 Lutibacter flavus
CAAAAATTTGAGTTCAGGCTTTTAGTTAGTTGTTTAATACGAGTTTCCAAAATCAAAAGACAAGGAGAATCGAAGGGTGTTTTCAAGTGGGTTTTTAATCTCTGAAGCATTGAATAGATAGGAAATATCAAGTTTAGAACTTTTAAATTTGAATCCGGTACCTACTGTAAAATATTTACGTGATCCTTTCAAATCACTTTCATTAAAATATCCAGCTCTCAATGCAAAAGCATTGTCGTACATATATTCTGCGCCCAATCCCCAGGTAACTTCTTTAAGTTCTTCACTAAATCCGCCCGGCGCATCATTAAATGATTTAAAAATACCGTTAAAAAAATTCACATCTTCTTGAATATATGGAGGTTGTCCATCATCATTAACCGAAATACTTGGCGTTGGAACAAGCAATTTATTAAATTCCATATTTATGCTAATATTATTGCTTCTGTCCAAAATAAAATCAAACCCACCTCCAACTTTTAAATTTGTTGGGATATAGTTTTCTTGGCCATCATTAGAATAGGAAACTTTTGGACCAATGTTTGAAACATTAAAACCACCTCGCCAAATACCGTTAATGTTGCCATAACTTTTTTCTTCAGATTGAAAATACCCAGAAACGTCGACGGCAAAAGTATTCACTGGATTTATGGTTGAATTTGCAGATTCAATCCCTAAATCGGACCGAATGTAACGCAATGTTACACCCATTGAGTAACTTTCGCTCAATTTTAAAGCGTAAGAACCATCAACAGAAAATTCATTCAACTTTTCAGTACCTTCGGGTGTTCCATTGATATCTGTTAAATCTATTTGCCCTAAATTAAAATATTTTAAACTCGCAGCCCAGGCGCTTCTGTCATCAATTTTTTTTGCAAACGAAAAGCCACCTAAAAAAACGTCGTTTGTAAGTTCCCTCAACCAAGGCGTATAAACAATACCAACCATAAATTGCGAATCCATAAAGGCAAATTTTGAAGCATTATAATGTTGAGAATAAGCATCTGGTGAAGTAGCAACACCAACGTCTCCCAATCCACCAGCACGTGCGTCGGGCGCAATCAGTAAAAATGGAGCAGCTGTTGTAATTGGATTGGGATTTTCCTGTGCATACGTTTTTACAACGATCATAAAAACCATTAATGTCAATCCTATTATTTTTTTCATTAAATATATTTTTTTAAAGGAACAAATATCTTATTTTTTATTGAAGTATCCCTATTTTTCAATCTTTTATAAATAATTGCCATAAATATTTATTTAATATTCAAAAATACTATTTTTGGTATATTTCAAAATATTGGATATTATACACCAAAAACTTCATAGAAAAAACGTTAGTTTATTCATATTATTGTGGGCTTCCCATACTTTTAAAACAGTCCAAATTGTGATCAAAATTCATTATATAACCCATTTATTTTTAAACATGGTTTTTCTCAATATAGTACATTTACATAATTGGTTGATATTGAATTATTTATATTCAAAAATAACTACATTTTCAAATAGCTCATATTTTAATAATTAATTAAACTTTATTATTGCTTATTGAAAAATTATAATGCTTGTCAAAAAAGAAGCTAAATTCCTTTAAATTATAGTAATTTTACCATTCATAAATATGAAAAAAATTACACCATATAAGATACTTCGTTAAAAAAATAGCTGTATCATTGAAATATATTACAATCTTTAGCATACTAAAGATTGAAAATTATCGTTAGTAAAAGCGTAGCAAATATTAATTAAAATTATTTCTTGCAAAAAAACTAATTTAATGTAAATTGCGGGAAAAATTTAACCCTAACTAATTTGAAATGAACTTGAAAAATCTAAATAACATTTATAAGTTAATCTTATTAACTATCACTGTTGTTTTCTTTGTGAGTTGCCATAATAGAAACCCAAGAAATAACGTATCTCTTACCGGTTGGAGTTCAAAAGATAAAAAAGCTGGTGGTTTTGCGGGAGATACAAAATATAAAGGACAAGAAGCGCCTCCAGGAATGGTTTTGATTGAAGGCGGTACTTTTACTATGGGACACGTGCAGGACGATGTGATGTTTGACTGGAATACAACGCCAGTTCAGCAGCAAGTTCGTTCATTTTATATGGATGAAACAGAAGTAACAAACTCCGAATATATCTTTTATTTAGACTGGATGGAAAAAGTTTTTCCTCCAAGTGATCCAACCTACGAACATATTTACACCTCTGCCGTTCCCGACACTTTAGTTTGGCGTGATGTTTTGGGATTTAATGAACAATTGACTGAAAATTATTTGAGACATCCAGGTTATGCAGATTATCCGGTAATTGGTGTCAGTTGGATTCAGGCCACACAATATTGTAAATGGAGAACCGACAGGGTTAATGAAAAAATATTAATGGATAAGGGCATTTTAAAACCACTTTTCAGATTAGATTCATTAGAGGTTAAAGGTCAAAATAATTTTAATACTGATACCTATTTAAACAATCCATACACACTTTTTGACGGAGATTCTTCCATCTATAGCAAAGGATTACCAACGAATAAGCAACTTAAAAAAGGAGAAGCAAAACCATCAAGAGGTTCATTTACGGGCAGACAAGTTAAAGTTTCTGACGGAATATTAAGTTCAAGATTCAGACTTCCTACAGAAGCAGAATGGGAATTTGCAGCCAAAGCTGTTGTTGAAGACCGTGAATATAATAACACACGTGGAAGAAAAAAATATGCTTGGAAAGGCAAATATACCCGTAACAAATCGAAAAAATATAAAGGTGACCAATTGGCCAACTTTAAACAAGGAAAAGGAGATTACAGCGGCGTTCCAGGATGGAGTAATGATGGTGCAGATATTTCAATTCAAGTTAAATCTTATGATCCAAATGCTTTTGGGTTGTACGACATGTCAGGCAATGTTGCGGAATGGGTAGCGGATGTTTACCGTCCTATTATAGATAATGAAGCAAATGACTTCAACTATTTCAGGGGTAATATTTTTACAAAAAAAATGATTGATGCTGAAGGAAATGTGGTCATTGCAAATGACCTTTCGGTTCAATATGACACCTTAGATAATGGCAATATAGTGCCAAAGGAATTACCTGGAAGTGTTAAATTCCAGCCAATTACCAAACGCGATGCGTATATGAGAAATAATTATGAGAAAGCTTATAATGTAGATGTAAAAGATGGTGATTTGGCTTCAACAAAAATGTACAATAAAAATGAAGATGAATTGGAAACCAAACCTCGTATGTACAATTCTCCTGTTAAACCAAGAGTTATTGGAGAAAGTGGTTTGTTGATGCAAGAATATGACATACAAAAAAGAACAACTTTAGTAAGTGATATTACACGTGTATACAAAGGCGGTTCTTGGAAAGACATGGAATATTGGTTAGATCCTTCACAACGAAGGTATTTACCAGAATATATGGCGACAAATTATATTGGTTTTAGATGCGCTTCGGACAGAATTGGACCTATGACCTATAAAAAGAGAAAACCAACAACAACAAAAGTTAGGTATTAAAACTATTTTTAAAATAAACCCAAGCCTCACTGAAATTTCAGTGAGGCTTTTTTATATATTTAGCACATGAATATTGCAAAACTTTATCAGTTATACAGTGAAACTTATTTGGTGGATACCGACACGCGAAGAATAAGAAAAGGAAGCATTTTTTTTGCACTGAAAGGAGATAATTTCAATGGCCATGAATTTGCGGAAGAAGCCTTAAAAAGTGGCGCAAATTATTCGGTTATTGATGAAGAAAAATACAATACTTTTCCCAATGCCATTTTGGTTGAAAATGTTTTGGCAACGCTTCAAAAGCTCGCTAATTTTCACAGAAAACAACTCGCTATCCCCATTATTTCATTAACGGGAAGCAATGGAAAAACCACCACAAAAGAATTGATCAACGCTGTTTTGTCCAAAAAATATGTAACAGCCGCCACTGCAGGTAATTTAAACAATCATATTGGCGTGCCGCTCACCTTGTTATCAATGACACCAAAAACAGAAATTGGCATTGTTGAAATGGGTGCCAATCATTTAAAGGAAATTGAATTTTTATGCAAAATAGCGGAACCAACTTATGGGTTAATCACCAATTTTGGGAAAGCGCATTTAGAAGGATTTGGAAATGTTGAAGGTGTTATCAAAGCAAAATCGGAATTGTATGATTTTTTAAGATTGAACAAAGGAATCGTTTTTATAAATACAGATGATGAGCTGCAAGTAAAACAATCATCAGGAATAAATGCCATTGAATTCAATAATAAGGATATCAAATTTTTGGAAGCCAATCCGTTTGTTAAAGTTGAATTTAAAAATACAATTGTTGAAAGCAACCTCATCGGAAAATACAATTACAACAATATTGCTGTTGCTGTTGCCATTGGCAATTATTTCGATATTTCGGAAACTAACATCAAAATTGCCATTGAGAACTATGTTCCCACAAATAACCGTTCACAAATCATTCAAAAAGGTACAAATAAAATAATTTTAGATGCTTATAATGCAAATCCGAGCAGTATGCAGGCAGCCCTTGAAAATTTTGCCCAATTGAAGGACGAAAGTAAAATTGTATTTTTGGGTGATATGTTTGAATTGGGAAAAGACAGCAAAGCGGAGCATGAAAAAATAGCAAATCTGGTGGCTTCCTATCGCTTTTCGAAAGTTTTCTTAATTGGAAAAGCATTTTCTACAACTGGTGCAAAAAATGCTTTTGTTTCTGAAAGCTTTGAATCTTTCAAAAATTCAACTAATTATTCAAACATTAACAATGCCACAATTCTTATTAAAGGATCTCGTGGTATGGCTTTAGAAAGATTGTTAGATCTTCTCTAATTTTATTTTTTCCCTATGGTATTCAATTAATCCGTCAATTGGCCGTCTTACAACATTTCCTATTTCAACCATATAATATCTTGCTACATCATTGATAATATCTTGAGAGAAGAAAGCAATTGAACCTACAAAATGCACAGGAACATGAGCCGATTCCTGATAGGGCAATATTCTATTTGTAAAAAATTCCTTCATGCCTTTTTGCAATACTTTATTAAAATAAGGTGTGCGTTCATTTTTAAAAATGAATTCAGCAAAATGCGCTAAATAGGCATTCGGATTTTCTTCTTTATAAATATTTCTTTTGATGACATCGGCATCTAAATCAAATTGCGATTCAAACAGTTTTGCAATCGATTTTGGCATTTTATCATAATAATAATCCCGTATTAATTTTTTGCCGAAATAATTACCACTTGCTTCATCCATCAAAATATAGCCCAATGAAGGAACTCTGACATCAACATTTTTTCCGTCAAAATAACAACTATTAGACCCAGTTCCTAAAATACAAACTATTCCAGGTTTTGTGGTTACTGCATAAACTGCTGCAAAAGTATCTTCCTTTACAACAATTTTAGCATTTTTAAAAAATGATTCAAATATAGATTTCAAAAGCGATGTCAATCTCTCTGTTCCACATCCGGCGCCATAAAAATAAACCTCAGTCACTTTATCTTTGTAACTTATGATATCTTCATTGTTCTGAATCCTGGTTTTCAATAAATCGGCTGACAATATCTCCGGATTTAATCCTTCAGTTCTTGTTTTAAACACCTGATTTCCTTCTTTATCCAGCAAAATCCAATCTGCTTTTGTGGAACCTCCATCTGCTATTAGAATCATTTTTTTATTTTATTAAACTGTTATTTCTTATTTAACGGAATGAATGTATTCAGCCAAATCAACCAGTTTTGTTGAGTAGCCAAATTCATTGTCGTACCAAGCCACTAATTTAAAGAAATTATCGTTCAAAGCAATACTTGCATCAGCATCAAATGTGCTTGTTTTAGGTTCAGAAACAAAATCTTGGGAAACCACTGCTTCTTCAGTATAACCCAAAATGCCTTTCAATTCGTTTTCAGAAGCGTATTTTAAAGCGGCTTTCACTTCTTCCATCGTTGCTGATTTTTCAGTTCTTACGGTTAAATCAACAACAGATACATCAGCAGTTGGTATTCTAAAAGACATACCAGTCAATTTTCCATTCAATTCAGGAATCACTTTTCCTACAGCTTTAGCAGCGCCAGTTGATGAAGGAATAATGTTAATTAAGGCGCTTCTTCCGCCTCTCCAATCTTTTCTAGAAGGTCCGTCAACAGTTAATTGCGTTGCAGTTGTTGCGTGTATTGTAGTCATTAATCCTTCAACAATTCCAAAATTATCGTGAATAACTTTGGCTAAAGGAGCCAAACAGTTGGTGGTACAAGATGCATTTGACACAATGGTATTTGCAGCCGTAATTTTTTTATGGTTTACACCCATCACAAACATAGGCGCATCAGCAGATGGTGCTGAAATAGCCACTTTTTTAGCGCCTGCGGTAATGTGTTTTTGAGCGCCTTCCAAACTGGTAAATATACCTGTACAATCTAAAACTACGTCTGCTCCAACTTCACCCCATTTTAAATCTTCAGGATTGCGTTCGGCTGTAATTCTAATTTCCTTTCCATTAACGACTAAATTTCCGTTTTTCACTTCAACATCACCGTTAAATCTGCCGTGAACTGAATCGTATTTTAATAAATAAGCCAAATGTTCCACATCCAACAAATCATTTATTCCAACTACTTCTACATTAGGTCTTGCCACCGCTACTCTAAAAGCAATTCTTCCTATTCTTCCAAACCCGTTAATTCCTATTTTAATTTTTGACATAATCTATTGTTTTAATTTATTATATTATTTTTATATTGAAGTTATTTCTGCAACTTTAAGCAGTTCTTTGCTAATATCGTTATTCATTTTTATGGCCTTATCCAAATCAACTTTAGATACTTGGTTGTTTGTGATACCTACCATAATTCCTGTTGATTTATCCAACAAAGCTTCAACGGCTGCAACACCCAATCTGCTGGCTAAAACCCTATCATAACAACTTGGAGAGCCGCCGCGTTGCATATGTCCTAAAACAGAAACTCTAATGTCATAATAAGGAAAATTTTCATTGATATAGTCTGCCAATTCAAATACACTTTTACCAATTTTATCTCCTTCGGAAACCACTACAATACTACTTGTTTTTCCTTTTTCCTTGCTTTTTTGAAGTGACTCCACCAACCTGTCTAATCCCAAATCTTTTTCCGGAATTAAAATTTCTTCGGCACCTGCTCCTATACCAGAATTTAAAGCAATAAATCCTGCATCACGTCCCATCACTTCAATAAAAAATAATCTGTTATGTGAACTTGCAGTGTCGCGAATTTTATCAATTGCTTCCACAACGGTGTTTAGCGCAGTGTCGTAACCAATTGTGTTGTCTGTACCGTAAATATCATTGTCTATAGTTCCAGGAATTCCTACAATTGGAAAATTAAACTCTTCAATAAACCTTAAGCCTCCTGTAAAAGTACCGTCGCCTCCAATTACAATTAAAGCGCCAATGCCAGCTTCTTTTAAACTGTTATGGGCTTTGAGCCTTCCTTCGGTCGTTCTAAATTCATTGGAGCGGGCAGATTTAAGAATAGTGCCTCCTTTGTTGATAATATTGCTTACGTGGCGTGCAGAAAGCAATTCAAAATCGCCTTCAATTAAGCCTTGATAACCTCTGTAAACGCCAACGCATTCAACTCGATAATAAGTACATGCTCTTACAACGGCCCTAATTGCAGCGTTCATCCCTGGTGCATCTCCTCCCGATGTTAAAACTGCGATCTTTTTTATTGGTTCATTCATGGGTAAAAAAATATAATACAAAGTTACTTTTAAATGCATTTTCTGCCTACGAAACCACTTAATATTCACTAAAACGATTTCGTTGCATAAAGCAAGATAAGGTGTTTAATATAAACTCCTTATCTTGCTTTAGCTTGTAGGTTATTTGTTATATGTTATTGTTTGTTTTTCTTGAGTGTTCTAGTTCCAAAACCGATTAATTCACAAAAAAATCAACTAATTGTTTTGAACTTTAAAGATATATGAAGCCAAAGGTTCAATCTTAAATTTAATAATTCCTTCACCATTATTAATTGTTAAATCCGCCTTTTTCAATCCGTATAATTGATCCACTAAATTATATTTGTCAGATTTTAAATTCCATTCCTTTATAATTTCATTTGGCAACTTTAATTCTAAATCAAAGTTTTCTTTACTATCGAAGTTGGAAATAATAATCAATTTTTCTTCATTTGACCATCTCACAAAAGAAAATAAACGATGATTATAATTTTCAGATTGACTTCGATTATAGCTGTGAATTTCCTTATAATTTCCCGTTAAAGCATCACTTTTGATGGTGAAATTTAGTAAGCGCTTGTAAAAATCACGAAGTTCTTTTTGCTCAGTAGATAATTGGCCTCCATCAAACTTCCCTTTATTCATCCATCTTTGATGATTTGGAACTCCAATATAATCAAACATAGATGTTCTTGAAGGGTAAAGATTACCAAACCCAGCTTTTTCAGCTCCTTGCTCACCAACTTCCTGTCCAAAATATATCATTGTGGGTGCTGTGCTAATTGTCGCAGATACCACCATTGCCGGTTTTCCTTTTTCAGCTGAGCCACCAAAATCTGGACTTGCAATCCTCTGTTCATCATGATTCTCTAAAAAGTGTAACATATTGTGCTCAATATCCGCTAAATCATTTTGAATTTTAGGTAAGTTATCTGTTAACCCGTGACCCTGCACAATATGTTTAATCGTATCATACAATGCGACTTTATCATATAAATAATCCATTTTCCCAAGATGAATATAATCTCGGTACAAAGAAGGGTTGTATACTTCTGCCAAAATAAAAGCTTCCGGATTTTTCATTTTAATGGCGGAATTCATATAACTCCAGAATTCTACAGGCACCATTTCAGCCATATCATAACGGAATCCGTCAACACCTTTATCAACCCAATATAAGGCGATATCACTAAATTTTTTCCAAGAGTCTGGAACATCTTTACCTTCCCAAAAAGCAAAATGTGCTTTAAAATCTTTGGAAGCAAATTCCTTAGGCAATTCTTCAAAATCTTTGCTGCCATCAGGTTTAATTCCAAAGTTTATTTTTACGGTTTCGTACCAGTCATTAGCATCCGGCTGCACCAAACGCGACCCGTTGCCTGTCCATTTTGCCGGTTTTTCTTCAAATTTACCATCTGAAAGCGGATTAATTTCACCACCTAACGGTTTATAATCGTTTTGCCATATCGGCACTTTAAAATCCTGTCCCGGAATATAGTAGAAATTATTATTTTTAGCATATTCCACATTTTTATTGTCATTTGCACCAAAATCACTCACACCTTTCGGATTGGTAATTCCTTGATATTTACGTGCAATATGATTTGGCACAATATCAATCAACACTTTCAACCCAATTCGATGTGTACGGTCTATCAATGCTTCAAATTCTTCCAGACGTTTGGCTGGGTCTAAGGCTAAATCTGGATCAACATTATAGTAATCCTTGATCGAATAAGGAGAACCTGCCCTTCCTTTTACAACATCCGGGTCATCATTTGAAATTCCATACTTTGTATAATCGGTTATTGTCGCGTGATGTAAAACACCAGTATACCAAATGTGTGTAATGCCCAAATCTTTTATTTCCTGGAGCACCTTATCCGTAAAATCGTTGAACTTACCAACACCATTCTCCTCTATAGTTCCCCAAGGTTTATTGGTGGTGTTTGTATTGCCAAATAAGCGCGTAAAAACCTGATATACGACTACTTTTTTTTCCTTCCTGTTCGCTTCCAATTCCTGATTTTTACTTTTAGGGCTGCAATTAATAAAAATTACAGATACAATTAATAAAAGACTGTAAAAAACTTTTTTCATTTTTCTTATTTTTTTATGATACTTATGGCGAATCCACCACCTGGAGCCAATTTTACCTTAAGATTTGATTTATTGCTGATTTCCATTTTTCTGATATTGATGGCAGTCGGATTCTCATTCCAATGCGCGTCTTTTCCATCTTCATAAATAATCGCTTCATAGGTTGTATCCGGACTTAAAAAATCAAATTTCAGTTCCATTTCTCTTGCATTTTCATCGGTAATTCCGCCAACAAACCAATTTTCAGATTTTTTTTGCTTTCTGGCGATGGTCACAAAATCGCCAATTTCGCCATTCAAAACTTTTGTTGTTTGCCAATCGACCCCAACATCTTTTATAAATTGAAATGCAGGATTTCCTTCATAGTTTTCCATTAAATCGGCCGCCATTTGAACCGGCCCGTAAATCACGACATACAATGCCAATTGCTGTGCAATGGTTGTATTGACCTGATTGTCTTTTTTCCACTTATCAAATTTAATGTCGAAAATTCCTGGCGTATAATCAATTGGCCCGGCCAACATTCTGGTAAATGCCACAATGGATAAATATTCCGGTGGGTTCCCTCCTTGACTGTCCCACGCATTATATTCCTGTCCGCGTAAACCTTCTCTTGAAATGGTATTCGGATACGTTCTGCGCAAACCGGTGTCTTTAATTGGCTCGTGGGCGTTGATTGCAACCTGATATTTTGCCGCTTTTTCAATCGTATTATTATAGTGATTTACCATAAATTGACCGTGATGATATTCACCTTTTGGCATCAGTTTGCCAACATATCCTGTTTTTACCGAATGAATGCCTAAACTTTGCATCAATGCATAAGCTGTATCTTGTTGTTTTATATAATTTTCAACATTCCCGAAAGTTTCGTGGTGCATAATAATCTCCACTCCTTTTTCTTTACCGTAACGTACTACTTCTTTTATATCATAATCTGGATAAGGCGTTACATAATCAAAACCGCCTTCATTTGGATCCCAACCGTTATTCCATCCTTCAACCAAAACAGCTCCGATATTATTTTTTGCTGAAAAATCTATAAATGCTTTTGTGTTTACAGTAGTGGCTCCATGTTTGCCTGAAGCCATTCCCCAAGTAGATTTTCCCAAATGTAATTCCCACCAAATACCAGTGTATTTTGTTGGTTTAAACCAAGAAATATCACTCAATTTATTAGGCTCGTTTAGGTTTACAATCAGTTTTGATTCTATTAAATCGCCGGCTTTCTTTGCAATTTGAAGGGTTCTCCAAGGCGTATGAAATGGAACTGCTCTTTTTACTTTATAGCCGGTGCGCTCTGACCCAACCAATTCGCTGTTCATCGCCAAGTTTTCTTTGTCTATTTTTAAGGTCATTTCCGAATAATCTACCAAACTTGCTTCGTGAAAACTCAAGTACAATCCTTCCGAAGTTTTCATGGTTACAGGCGTATTTACTGCATTTTGAGGAATGTAGCTTTGTGCTATATTGGGATAATTCACTTTTGACAAGGCATCAATTTCGGTAAACTTGGTAGTGTTGTACAAATGCTCATAAATATCCCAATCACCTGGAGCCCACCAAACTGTATGATTTCCTGTTAAATTAAACTGGGTGTTTTCATCCGTAATAAGCACTTCGGAAAGATTTTCCTGTTCAGGGAACGCATAACGAAATCCCAATCCGTCATTATAAACCCTAAAAACAATCGTCAGTTTTCGCTTCAAATCCGCTTTTTCCTGAAGCTCAATTTTTAATTCCTTATAATTATTTTCAACCTTGGTTTGTTCTCCCCAAGGCATTTCCCATACTTCACTAAAATTGCTTGTGGTTGCATTCGTGATTTCAAAGTTGTCTTTTATAGAAGCCATATCTTTTAAATCGAAACCGCCCAAAGTTGATGTTTTTATGACTTCCTTATTTTTATAGGTAACCAAATAGGTAGGTTCCCCTTCTTCAGTCAGCTTAAATTCGACTTTTACATTATCATCCGGAGAAGCAACGGTTGTTTGCCAATCGAGCTGTTTTGAACAGGAAAACAGTAAAATACTTATGAGCACTAAGCTCAATTTTAAACTTTTATTCATTTTTATTGATTTTTCTTTTCTAATAAAACAATGGAAAATGGCGTATTTAAAATCACCATTCCGTTTTTAACCACAACTTCTGTGTTTGAATAAGCATCAAGCAAAACAGCACCTTCAACAAATATAGTTCCCATATTAATTTGCTTTTCACCTTTATTTAAATCAAGTCC
This sequence comes from Lutibacter flavus, assembly GCA_945903795.1. Lineage (GTDB taxonomy): Bacteria > Bacteroidota > Bacteroidia > Flavobacteriales > Flavobacteriaceae > Lutibacter > Lutibacter flavus_A. The sequence continues at coordinate 12,088 of CAMDPE010000031.1, forward strand.
AATAACTACAACATCCTTAAAATTTTTTGTTGAATAATTCCTTTGAAAAACATAAGGGTTTTCAGAAATCATTTTATGGATTCCTGCGCCAACAGCGAGATGATTATTCCTAAATTTTCCCAATTTTTGCCAATGCGTTAAAATTTCTTTGGTTTGTAACCTATTTGCAATTTCGTTCCAATTCATGTTGGAACGCAAAGATGCGTCTCCTTCAGCACCTTCAATGATTAAAGAACGGGCAGATTCATCACCATAATAAACTTGAGAAGTTCCAGGGCATAATAATAACTTGGTAGCCGATTCAAAAGGTTTTGATCTTTCTTTGTCGAAGGGAGCGCCATCATCATGCGAACTGATATAGTTTAAAACGCCAAATCCTTTTAAATCATTTTGCAAGATGGAATCATATTTTGAAAAAAGTGCTTCATAAGATGGCAATTGCGCGGCATTCCATTTGAATTCAAAATTGATCAAGCTGTTAAAACCATTCTCAAAATAATTAACTTTTTTGTCACCAAAGTCAAAAAATTGACCATTGGAAATGCTATAATTATAAACCTCACCAACCATATAAAAATTAGTTGAATCTAATACTTTAGAGGGATTATTTTTTTTCCATTGATCAAAGGCATAATCACATTCAATCTTAAATTCGCCCCAAACATTTTCCTCCATATGCTTCACGGTATCAGCTCGATAACCATCAATCCCAAACTCAACAATATAATCCGTTAACCATTTAATGATGTAATATTTTGGTAATCTTGGATAACCAGTTCTTTTAAAAAACGCATCCAATTCATTCATTTCTCGCTCATATCTTCCTTCTGCTTTCCACTTATCGGCCAATTGCTTCGGAATTTCAACGTTTTCGTTGCTTTCGGTTTTTACATCCGGAAGGTTGTTAACTAACGTACAAGCAGTCGTAGTTTCATAAGTTTGATAATCACATTGCGGACCAGTTCTCACCCATCCTTCTGGCCATACATGGTCAACATTTGTTACAGGACCGGTATGATTAATTACGGCATCTAACACAATTCTGATTCCGTTTTTATGTGCAACTTCCACTAAATTTTTTAACGCTTCCATAGACCCAAAATTAGGATCTAATGACGTCCAATCTTTTGTCCAATACCCGTGATAACCAAAAGTTACCCCAGTACCTTCATCAACAGAACCATGAATTTGTTCAACAATTGGGGTTAACCAAATAGCATTAATACCTAAATTATTAAAATAACCTTCTTCAATTTTTTGGGTAATCCCTTTAATATCTCCACCCTCAAAACCTCTTAATTTAGCAGCCACCCCAGTTCTGTTGAAGTTTAAATCATTTGAAACATCACCATTATTAAATCTGTCGGTCAGTAAAAAATAAATATTTGCACCTTCCCATAGAAAAGGTTTTTGAGTATTGTTTATTGCCAAAATTTTATCTTGTTTTTTAGAAGAACAACTTATTGAAACAATCAATAATAGAATGAATAAATATTTTTTCATTAATGAGTAAGTTTAATTTTTATTTTATTTACTGATAGACTTTTTAATAAAACAGGAATTAATAAAGTCTGATTATTTTCATCATAAGTAAAAACATTGCCTGTTACTTTTTTCGGCTTTTTTGAAATATTATGAATCAGTAAGTTAATCATTTTTTGAGAAAATTTATAATTTTTACCAATTTTTGATTCAAATTCAACAGTTAATAGATTGTTTTTGAATTCACTTTCAAAATTCAAAATCTCATACATTCCTTTTTCAAAAGCATTTGGTGTTTCACCATCATCATTGTACACATGCCCATCACTTTCTTTGATGCTTTTATCGAAATAAAAATGCAAATCAAATGTTTTTAAACTATATAAACCTGTATTTTGAATGGGTTGAATTCTTGGAATAAAAGCACCGCCGCGAACATAAACCGGAATGCCTTCTTCATTTAAGGAAATTGTTTTTGATTGTCCGCCCCCAACTTTTTCATCAGTATAAAAATGATACCAGTTTGAATTTTCAGGAAAATAAATCATCTGCTCTTTTAGACCTGATTGCACAACCGGACTCACCAAAAAACTGTCGCCCCACAAATACGTTTTATCATTTGTTAATGAGGATGCATTGGCATTTTCAAAAAATAACGGACGCATTAAAGGTGTTCCTTTTTGGTTGTTGTCAAAAACCAAGGTATAATTATACGGCAACAAACTATAACGCAATTCAATTGATTTCTTGGCCAAAGCCTTTGTTTTCGGTTCTCTAAAAACAGGTTCAGACGGCACGTCTTCCTGTGCATGCGGACGATAAATAGGCTGAAAAACGCCATATTGCAACCACCGCGTGTACAATTCATCATCCAAATTGGCGCCGGCAAATCCGCCCAAATCGGAATGCATAAATGCCATTCCCTGCATCCCCATTTGTAAGGCAATTTCAGGTTGCGACTGCAATCCGCCCCAAGTTCTGTTCACGTCACCCGACCACGGAATCATGCCGTAATGCTGGGAACCGGAATAACCGGCGCGCATTAAAATAAAAGGACGCTGGTTAGGAAAATCTTTTTGATAACCTTCAAAAACGAGTTTCGCCCAGTTATGCCCATAAATATTGTGAACTTCATCGGCAGAACCCGTTGCATGTTGCAAATCTGAGGGATGCACTTCCGGCTCGCCCAAATCACCCCACCAGCCGGCAACACCATAATCAACAAATTTTTTGTAAACATTCCAAAACCATGCTTTTCCTTCGGGTTTAAAAATATCGATGATTCCGGTATTTCCAAAGTAAAAATCGTAAGTATAAGGTTTGCCTTCTATGGTTTTTCCCAAAATATCCTTTTCAACTGCTTCATCCCATTTGCTGGAAGTGGTCAACACAAAAGGCTCGGTAATCAAAATGGTTTTGACGCCTTTTTTGGTTAAATCGGCAATCATTTTCTTCGGATCCGGAAAAGAATCTTTTAAAAATTCGAAATTTCCCATAGTGCCTTTCAATTCTTTTCCAAACCAGTACAAATCCAGAATAATGGCATCAACCGGAATTTTTTCTTCCAAGAATTTATCGATCGTATTGATGGTTTCCTGTTGTGAATGGTAACCAAACCGGCTTGAAAAATTTCCCAGCGCCCAACGAGGAATCATCGGTTGTTTCCCTGTTAAACTGGTGTATTGATTGATTAAATCTTTCCAGGAATCACCAGCAACCACCTGATAGGTTTTTCTTCCGCCGATGGTTTCATATTTTAAGGAATTGTCTTTTTTGCTGTCCAGATCCAAATAGCCAATGGGCGCATTGTCGAAATGCACCGCATATAAATTGGAAGAATATAACAATGGCATCGTGAAATTCATCAATTCAGATCGTGTTTCATAGCCGTAATGAGCCCGGTTGTACAATTGCAGTCGGTTGCCCCTGCGATTCATTCCCAAAGCGCGGGCGCCGCCGCCATACAAAATTTCATCGGTCGTTAAATTGAAATCCAATGTTTCAAATTCAGTCGTTTTAAGGTAGCCTTTTCTTTCAGAAATTAATAGCTTATTTTTATAATAATATAAAATCTGAAATGGGTTTTTCCTGATTTCAACCCTTATTCCCGAAGTTTTTAATTGAATTGAATTTTCATTTTCAGTAACATAAAATTCCACATTTTCAGGATTCAAAACCACCGCATGCGAATTTGGATTGTAAACTTCCCCTTTTGGAATGAAGGATGTTTCCACAATTTTTGCGGAATAGGGTTTTATTTGATATGAACCATCGTTGGTTTTAATCTCAATAAGGGCATTTTTTTGATTCAGGGAAACAAATTTTCTTTCTGCGTTTTGTGCATATAAAAATGAACTTCCTGCAATCAGAAAAAATAAGAATAACTTTATTAATTTCATCTAGTTTTTATTTAATAAAAATTGAACCGGAATTTGAAAACGCTGGTTCCAAGAATTTTCAGAATGGTCGTGTCCTTCAAATTTTAAGTTTCTTGAATTTGATTCATCAAAACCCTTCAGTTTCAAAACTTCATCAACCTGATGTTGGTAAGGCAAATAAAATTCGTCCAAAGTTTTTGTCCCGTAATCAAAGTATATTTTATGCGTTTTAGGCGAAGGCAGATTTTCTTTCAAATAAGTAAAAAAGGTTTCCGGAACCGGTGAATTTTCCTGTGGAGAAAACCCAATCCAATGGGTAGATAAACATGCTGCACCACCAAAAACTTCAGGATATTCGCACAAAGCATACATAGAAATTAATCCGCCCATACTGGAACCTGAAATAAAGGTATTCTCCGGATTTTTGTAAACTGAAAAATTCGCATCAATATAAGGTTTCAATTCCTCCACAATAAATTTTAAATAATTGTCGGAATTTAATCCCTTAAAAGCTGTCCCGAATTGTTTAGTGCCGGTTTCAAAGATAGAATCCTTAAATTTTTGAGGCAATAAATCAAATGGTTTTTGCGGATAATAATCGGTATGGCGAATGTCTGAGTGGTTCCAAATAGCCACCACAATACAGTCCCTAATTTTTTGCTCTTTCAGCAAACTGCCAACAATTTCATCCACTTTCCACTCCTGTTTGTTCCAGGTCGTTTCGGCATCAAATAACATTTGTCCGTCGTGCATATACAACACGGCATATTTTTTTGTTTCAACATAATCATCTGGCATCCAAATATCCACATTTCGAGGTCGCACAAATTTGGAAGGAAAACTGTTAATTCTTTTGAGCGTTCCGCTTGAAAGGTTGACACTGTCTAAAACCTTAGCCACTATTTTATTTTCGGCAGTGTTTATTCCATTCCCTTTAACTTCTTTGCAAGAAAAGAAAAGAATCAGCAGTACAAAAATATAGTTGGACAATTTCATCTTGTTACTTTTTTGTGGTTAATAACAAAACGCCTTTTGAACTGATTTCTAAATTGTTTTCAAAAATAAAGGCTTCACCGGTAATCATATTTATCCCTTGTTTTCCAGTTAAACCAACCTCTTCAAACCGATTTAAATTTAATGAAATTGGTTTTTCGTTTTTGTTCAATATCACCGTCACTATTTCGTCATTTTTAATTCTGAAAAGTACATAAACTCCATTTTCAGGCGCAAAATGAATTGTTTTTCCTGAATGAATTGCTTCACTGTTTTTGCGATAATTCAGAACTTTCTTCAAAAACGACTGCATTTCGGCTTGGTCAGAAGTCAATCCTTCACCAATAAAAGCATCCGATTTATCATCCTTCCATCCTCCGGGAAAATCGGTTCTAATCAAACCGTGATCGCCGGGCTTGGCTGTGTTTTGCATTAAAATTTCTGTTCCGTAATACAATTGCGGAATTCTTGGCAAAGCGAGCAAATAGCCCAAAGCCATTTTGGTATTCACCACATTTTCTTTTAATTGGGTAAAAATCCGGTCCATATCGTGGTTGTCCGGAAACAGCATGATTTTACTCGGATTGGCATAAGAAAAATCGTTTGCCAAACCTTCATATATTTTCACAAAACCTTTGTCCCAGCTTTCCGTTTCATTTAAGGCATCAACAATTGATTTTTGCATTGGAAAATCCATCGTGGAAGATAAATTGGAAACGTAGCCATCCTTATTTTTTAAACCTTGCTGCCAGTAGGCAACCAATAACGGATTGACGCTCCACTCTTCACCAACAATGCTAAAATTTGGATATTCCTGCATAATGGCGCCGGCCCAATCACTCATAAATTGTTTGTCGGAATACGGATAAGTATCTTGTCGGATACCACCCAAATCAAGAGTTTCTATCCACCAAATGCTGTTTTGGATTAAGTATGTTGCCAGCAAAGGATTGCGTTGGTTTAAATCGGGCATGGAAGAAACAAACCAGCCTTCACTCATTAAATTTCTGTCTTTAACTGATGCATATGCATCCTGATTGGTGGTTCTGCGGTGATTGGTCACCACCATATTATTTTTTAAAAATTCGTCCTGATAATTCACCCAATCATTGGCTGGCAAATCTTTCATCCACCAATGTTCCAAGCCAATATGGTTTGCAACCTGGTCCATAATCAGTTTCATTCCTTTGTTTTTAGCGCTTTTCGCCAATTCTACATATTCGTCCATCGTTCCAAAACGCGGATCAACCTGATAAAAATCGGTCATCGCATATCCGTGATAGGAGGCTTTTTTCATATCATTGGTCAATACCGGCGTTGGCCAGATGGCCGTAAATCCCATTTCGTGTATATAATCCAAATTATTGGTCATTCCTTTGATATCACCACCATGACGTCCATAGTCATTTTTTCTGTTGACGATTTTTTCGTTCATCGTCAGTACAACATCATTGGTGACATCACCATTTGCAAAACGGTCGGGTGTGATCAAATAAATGACGTCCGAACTGTTAAAACCTTCCCGCATTTTTGAATTTTGATTTCGCTCCTTCAATTCATAAGCGACAGAAAAATTATTGCGCTTTCCTTTTTTTGAAAAGTTGATGTTGAATTTCCCTGAAACCGCCTTTGACAGATCTAAATTCAGAAACAAATAATTGTTGTATCCCGTTTTCTTGACGGCCAAAATCTGAATGTTATTATTGCTGACAGAAGGCGTAAATTGCGCAATGTCTTTTCCGTAAATCAACAATTCCAATTGATTATTTTCCATACCAACCCACCAATATGCAGGTTCAATTCTGTCTATTTTTTGGGCATAAGATGAACCCCCTAAAATTAAAAGTAATAGGAATAAAAGATTTTTCATATTTTATATTTTAGTTTTATACAATAACCGATTGGTTTGCCAGGATTAAAATTTCTTTAGAATCTACTATCATTTTTACCTCGTTTTCCGATTCATTAAAGAATTTACATTCGGTCTGGCTTTTGTAAACCTTGATAATATTTCCCCTGAAATTGATGGTAAATGAATAAGATTTCCATTCCTTGGGAATTTGCGGGCTGAAGGATAAAATGCCGTCTTCCCAAATGCGCATACCGCCAAATCCCTGCACAATGGACATCCAGGTTCCTGCCATACTGGTAATGTGGCAACCTTCGTGGACTTCGTGATTGTAATCGTCCAAATCCAAACGTGAAGTCCGCACATATTGCTCATAAGCTTTTGGCATTCTGTCGATAGAAGCAGCCAAAATGGAATGCACGCAAGGAGATAATGAAGATTCATGAACAGTTAATGGCTCGTAAAAATCGAAATGACGCTCTAAATCTACTTTGCTGAATTTATTTTCAAAAAAGAACATGCATTGCAAAACATCAGCCTGTTTGATATAACAAGAACGTAAAATGCGATCCCAAGACCATTTTTGGTTGATGGGCCTTTCTGAACTTTCCAGTTCAGCAACCGGAATTAATTCTTTGTCCAAAAATCCGTCTTGTTGTAAATAAATATTGTGATCCAAGCTGAATGGAAAATACATATTTTCGGCAACCTGTAACCATTTTTTGGTTTCTTCATCGGTCAATTTGGTTTTGGCCATAACGCGTTTAAAATCATCAGGATACGCTGTTTCAACCCTGTTCAAACATTCCGCTGCATATTGAATGCACCACTTCGCCAAATAATTGGTATAAAAATTATTGTTGACGTTGTTCTCATATTCGTTCGGACCGGTAACGCCCAAAACCACATATTGATTTTTTGCTTCTGAAAAATTGGCACGCTGGTGCCAAAATCGTGCAACAGCAATGATGACTTCAATTCCGAATTTTGGAACATATTCAAAATCCTGCGTGTAATTTACATAGTTGTAAATTCCGTAAATCATCGCACCATTTCTGTGAATTTCTTCAAAAGTAATTTCCCATTCGTTGTGGCATTCTTCGCCATTCATAGTAACCATCGGATACAAAGCCGCCCCGTTTTTAAATCCGAGTTTTTTCGCATTTTCTATGGCTTTATCCAGCTGATTGTAACGGTACATCAATAAATTTTTCGCCACGCTGGCATCTTTTGTCGCCATATAAAAAGGAATACAGTACGCTTCCGTATCCCAATAAGTGCTTCCGCCGTATTTTTCGCCGGTGAAACCTTTTGGACCGATATTTAATCTTGCATCTGTTCCCAAATAAGTTTGGTTCAGCTGAAAAATATTGAATCTTATGCCTTGTTGTGCTTTAATGTCGCCTTCAATAATAATATCTGCCGTGTGCCAAATAGTAGCCCAAGATTTTTTCTGGCTTTCCAATAGTTGTGAAAAGCCTAATTTAAAAGCTTGTTTAACATTGTTAAAAGCCGCTTCAATCAAGGCCTCTTTTGGGTAATTTAGGGAACTTACGCAGCTTCCATATTTATAAATTGTGGCGGTGTCGCCTTTATTGACTTTTAGTTTATAGGTATAATGCAAAGATTTTTCTTCAACTTCGGTTTGTTGTAAAGCATCAACTTTTTCATTATTTATCGCAAACGAAACTTCCATGGCTGTTGCCACGTGAAATTCTGTTTTTAAGGTTTTTGAAAGAATGCAACCGTTATTTTTACCGCTGACAATTTTTAGGATGTCCCAAAAATATTCATCGTAATTGGAATCTTCATTTTTGATGCCGGCATCCA
>CAMDPE010000032.1 GCA_945903795.1 Lutibacter flavus
GAACGTCAAGTGCGGCAATTCTGTTAGCGTCATTTAAGGTTTGCTGGTCACCTTCAATCACATAAAAAGTAATTTGATCTTTCAAATCGGCCAAAGTGCGTTCCAAAAGTGTTGTTTTTCCTGATCCCGGAGAACTTACTAAATTGAGCGTAAATATGTTTTTTGCTTCAAAATAGCCCCTGTTTCTGGCTGCCAAAAGTTGGTTGTTATGAAGAATGTCTTTTTCAATTTCCAAAACTTTGTGTTGATGGTCGTGTTCGTGTGAATGAGAATTCTCGTCGTGATGATGACCATTTTGTGAATGGGAATGACCATCGTGATGATGGTGTTCCCCGTGAGAATGATGTTTTTCTCCAGGTTTTGAAATAACTGGACCGTTATCTTCGGTTCCGCAGCCACAAGTTCCACACATAATTAATTAAGTTTTAAATGACTTCCAACGCTTTTACCCGCAATTCTTTTCCCTGTAAAATACCTTTAAAATAACTTTGGCAATAGGGACACGGATCAAATAGGTTTTCCATCTCAAATTCAGTGTCACAATCAACACACTTTCCTTTTCCTTTGATCACAATAATTTCTTTTTCAGCAAATTCAAGCACTGTATCTTTAATTGCCGATTCCCAAATAAAATTTAAAGAATCAAGTTCAATACCCGACAAAACACCTATTTCAAGTTCAATTTTTGTAACGCTGGTTGCCTTTGCTTTCGCTGTTTCATCTTCGGCAATTTTAATAATTCCCAATGCTATAGATAACTCGTGCATACTTTAAAAAGGGTTTATAATCAAATTTACAAATTATCTCCAAATAAATAACTGTATCCAAATTTTCCTTTGCTATTTTTATTTGGTTTAAATAAGCATTATATCTTAATTTTCCTTATTTTAAAACATTCTAAATTAAGCAGTTATGTTAAATTTATCCAAAAAAAATTGTACTTTAGATTTGTGCTTTTTTCGAACCAAAAGCACACGAGTAAAAAGTCTTTTTCATTACTTAAAAACTTTACTTATGCCTATCGAAAACGAACAACGAGACACCTACTACGAAAGCATTATAAAACAAGGCTATAGCCGTAGAGATTTTCTAAAATTTTCTACTTATATGGCCGCTTTTATGGGCCTGGAATCTTCTATGGTTGGACAAGTAGCAGAATCTTTGGAAAAAACACCCAGAATTCCTATTATTTGGGAACATTACCAAGAATGCACATGTTGCAGTGAATCTTTTATCAGATCGAACCATCCTATTGTGGCCGATATTATTTTAGACAAAATCTCCTTGGATTACACCTTAACTTTAATGGCAGCTTCCGGACATCAGGCTGAAGCGGCAAAAAAAGCGGTTATGGACAAATACAAAGGCGAATACATTCTTTGTGTTGAAGGCTCCATTCCATTGGGTGATGACGGAAATTATTGTTGTATTGCAGGAAAATCGGCAAAAGAAACATTTTTGGAAGCTGCTGCTGGCGCAAAAGCAATCATTGCTTGGGGAAGCTGTGCTTCCAACGGATGCGTTCAAGCCGCAAAACCAAATCCAACAGGCGCAACTCCTATTCATAAAATCGTAAAAAACAAACCGATTATAAGAGTTCCCGGCTGTCCGCCAATTGGTGAGGTGATGGCAGGCGTTATTATGCATGTGGTTGCTTTTGGAAGATATCCAGAATTGGACAGATTGGGAAGACCAAAAGCATTTTACGGAAAACGGGTACACGACACCTGTTACCGACGTCCCTATTATGATGCCGGTTTATTTGCGGAAACATTTGACGACCAAAATTCCAAAAATGGTTTTTGCCTATATAAATTAGGATGTAAAGGACCTATGACCTACAACTCCTGCGGAAACATAAAATGGAACAATGGCATTAGTTTCCCTATTCAGTCTGGCCATGGTTGCATCGGATGCAGTGAAGAGAATTTCTGGGACAATGGCCCATTCTATGAAAGAACCACGAAAGTTCCTGGATTTGCAGTTGAAAGTAACGCAGATACCGTTGGAAAAGTTGCCGCAGGTGTTATTGTGGGCGGTATTGCCCTGCACGCAGTTGCCGCAAATATCTCTAAACGAAAAGAGCTGGCAGACAACATAAAAAGAGCAAAATCCAATGAAAAAAATATTGAAATATAAAACATCCTACCATGGCAAATAGAATAGTAGTTGACCCAATTACAAGAATTGAAGGTCATTTAAGAATAGAAGCAGAAATTAAAGACGGTGTTATAGTAGATGCATTTAGTTCCAGCACCATGGTTCGCGGCATTGAAAGCATTGTGAAAGGTCGCGATCCTAGAGACGTTTGGGCCTTTGTGCAACGTACCTGCGGTGTTTGTACCACCGTTCACGCATTAACTTCAGTTAGAGCCGTTGAAGATGCATTGGGAATTGCCGTTCCGCCAAATGCTGAAATGGTTCGTAATATTATGGAAGGCGCTTTATATATGCATGACCACACCGTTCACTTTTACCATTTACATGCATTGGACTGGGTAGATATTGTAAATGCCCTAAAAGCCGATCCAAAGAAGACTTCTGAAATTGCACAAAGCATTTCAAAATGGCCAAAAAGTTCACCGGGCTATTTTTCCGATGTACAAAACAGAATACAAAAATTTGTGGAAAGCGGCCAGTTGGGCATATTCGCAAATGGCTATTGGGGACATCCTCAAATGAAATTGCCGGCTGAAGTTAATTTATTAGCAGTTGCTCACTATTTGGAAGCCTTGGAATGGCAAAAAGAAATCGTGAAAGTGCATACCATTTTCGGCGGTAAAAATCCGCACCCAAATTATTTGGTTGGTGGAATGGCTTGTGCCATAAATTCAGATGGCGCCGGTGGATTAAACGCAGAACGATTGGCCCATGTCGGTAAATTATTAAAAGAAGGAAAAGATTTCATCGATCAGGTTTATATCCCGGATTTATTGGCAATAGCATCATTCTATAAAGATTGGGGCGCTATCGGAAAAGGATTTGGAAATTATATGTCTTATGGCGATTTTCCAACAAATGGTTATGCGGATATGTCGGGCTTCAAATTCCCTTCAGGCATAATCTTAAATGGAGATTTAACTAAAATTCTTGATGTTGACCATAGAAACAGTGAGGAAATTGAAGAGTTTGTAAACAATTCTTGGTACGATGATTATGCGGAAGGAAAAGACAAAGGAAGACATCCTTGGGAAGGTGAAACCAATATCAAATATTCGGGACCAAAACCTCCTTACGACTTTTTAAATGTGGAAGAAAAATACAGTTTTATTAAAACGCCGCGATGGAAAGGATTGCCAATGGAAGTTGGCCCACTTGCCCGTTTATTGGTAGGTTACGGCCGTGGAAATAAAGAAATTCAAGCTGCTGTAAATGCTGCATTGGCACATTTAAATGTTCCTGTTGATGCGTTATTCTCCACTTTAGGAAGAACAGCCGCCCGCGGCATTGAAACCCAATTGGTTGCAAATTGGACTTTGGAATTCTATGACACTTTAATGAACAACATTAAAAATGGCGACGAACGTATGGCAAATATGGACAGTTGGGAACCTTCCAGCTGGCCAAATGAAGCAAAAGGCGTTGGTTTTATGGAAGCTCCAAGAGGCGCATTGGCACATTGGATAACCATTAAAGACCAAAAAACAGAAAATTATCAAATGGTGGTTCCATCTACCTGGAATGCTTCACCCCGCGATCCAAAAGGACAAAGATCGGCATACGAAGCTGCATTAATCGGCACTCCGGTTGCAAATCCTGAATTGCCCTTAGAAATTATACGCACAATTCACTCCTTTGACCCTTGTTTGGCTTGTGCCGTGCATTTATACGATGAACACGGGAATCATATTTCCCAGGTTCAAAACATTGCCAGTTGTGACAGTTAAACTATAAATTATGGAAACTAGAAATTTTAAACGCGTGTTTGTTTGGGAATTGCCGGTTCGTATTTTTCATTGGACAAATGTGCTCTGCGTAATTGTGCTTTCCCTTACCGGATTTTTAATTGCCAATCCGCCCGCCCTGCTTTCAAATGCTGAAGCAACAAATTTGCATTCATTTGGCATTGTAAGATTTATTCATTTCGTAGCAGCCTATATTTTCTTTTTCAATATGATTTTGAGGCTATATTGGTCAATTGTAGGAAATAAATTTGCAAGTTGGCGCGCTTTTTGGCCATTCAGTAAAAAAACCTGGAGCAACTTTAAGCATGTGCTCAAAATTGATATTTTGCTTTTTAATGAAAAAGTACCTGATGAAAAAAATATCAGTATTGGACACAATAGTGTGGCAATCTTGTCGTACCTCCTCTTGTTTATTGTTGCGTTGGTCTCTGTTTTCACCGGTTTCGCCTTATATGCAGACACTGCCAATTGGTGGTTACCAAAATTATTTTCCTGGGTAACACCTTTATTTGGCGGCGATTTTATGGTTAGAAACATCCATCATATTGCCATGTGGGTGTTTATTCTCTTCACTTTGGTCCACGTATATTTGGTTTTTTATCACGACTGGCTGGAAGGTCGCGGCGAAGTATCCTCTATGTTTGGAGGCTATAAATTTGTGAGGGAAGAGCGATTAAAAAAAGTTATTGAAGAAGAAGCTGAAAAAAAAGAATAGATAACACCATAAATAATAATAACCAAACCTAATGTGAATTCATTCGACCACTGTTTTTCCAAGCCGAATGAATTTACTTTTTTGACCAGTTTATATGAGCACAACAGAAAGAACTCCCATAGCCATCAGCAGCGATTCCTATTTTTTTGAAAAAGACAAATCGAACAGTATTTTAATACTGGGCGTAGGCAATTATTTAATGGGCGATGAAGGTATTGGCGTTCACGTAATGCAGGAAATGGCTAAAATTAAATTGCCCGAATATGTCGATATTTTAGACGGTGGAACGGGCGGATTTCTATTGCTGAATTGTTTTGAAGCCTACCAAACCATTATTTTTGTTGATGCCACTATGGATGGAAAACCTGCCGGAACCATTTCGCTGATTCGGCCAAAATTTGCATCCGATTTTCCTTCAGCATTAAGCGTACACGATGTTGGACTGAAAGACATGATTGAAGCCGTTTATTTAATGGAAGAAAAACCCGATCTTCATTTGTTCACCGTTTCCATTGAAGAATTGGTGCCTATGACCATTGAATTGAATCTAAACGTAAAAAATGCCATTCCCGAAATTATTAAACAACTATTAAAGCACGCGGAAGCACTTCACCTAAAAAAAGTGTAAATTTATAGACCATTATAAAACTATAAATAACCAAATGCAGACTTACAAAATCAACATTTCCGGACAAGTGCAAGGAGTTGGATTTCGTCCGTTTGTTTATGGTTTGGCAAAATCCTTTTCTTTAACAGGAACCGTTTCCAACAATGAAGAAGGTGTATTAATTTTCGTTTCGGGTCCAAAAGATTCCATTCAACAATTTTTTGAAAAACTGCTTAAAAATCCGCCGCCGGTTTCTAAAATAAAAAATAGTAAAATTCTTGAAGTCGAAAATATAGTGTTTACCGATTTCAACATTGTTCCATCGAATAAAAGCGGACAAGTAAATTTGCCTTTAACGCCCGATTTTGCAATTTGCGACGACTGCAAAAAAGACATTCAGGATCCAAAAAACCGTCGTTACAATTATCCCTTTACCACCTGCGTAAATTGCGGTCCGCGCTGGGCAATTACCAACACTTTTCCTTTTGAAAGAGACCATACCAGCATCACCGATTTCCATATGTGCAATGAATGCAAAAAGGAATATTTAAATCCGCTAGATCGCCGTTTTCATTCCCAAACCAATACTTGCCATACCTGCGGAATTAAATTGATTCTGATTGATAATGCAGGAAATAAAATCGATTCAACTCCTCAAAGCATCTTCAAAAAAATAGCCAAATTACTTGCTGAAGGAAATATTGTTTCCATCAAAAATACCGGTGGCTATTTGTTGTGCTGCAACGCCGAAAATGAAGAAGTCGTTAAAAAATTACGCAACAAAAAAAACAGGCCAAACAAGCCTTTTGCCGTTTTATTTCCTTCGATGGAGTTTTTACAAAATGACCTGAAAATAAACGAGCTTCAACGCAAATCGCTTACTTCCGCAGAAAGGTCCATCAACATCATTCCTTTGGAAAATTATAAAGGAAAAATTGCCTTGAATGCTGTTGCGCCCGGCTTAAATCAGCTAGGCGTGATGCTTCCCTACTCGGGAATTATGCAATTGCTGGCCAATGAATTAAACTTTCCAATCATAGCCACCAGCGGAAATATTCACAGTTCGCCAATTATCGGGAATAATGCAGAAGCCTTCGAAAACCTGCAACAAGTCGCCGATTATTTTGTGCAGCACAATCTGGAAATTTCACATCCGCAGGACGATTCTGTCGTAAAATTCAGCGCCAAATTTAATCAGCAAGTTTTATTCAGAAGAGCACGCGGTTATGCACCAAATTATTTTGAGGCAAAGCTCAATTCCCAAGAAACAATCATGGCAATGGGCGCCGATTTAAAAAGCAGTATCGCTTTTTATCCGAATGAATATTTGTATGTGAGCCAATACCTCGGAAATCTTCAAAATTTTGATGTTTACAACAGGTTTACATCAACAGTAAATTCGTTCATCAGCATTTTTGAACAACAGCCAGAAGTGGTTTTGGCCGACAAACATCCCGGCTATCAAAGTACGCAATTCGGGAAGGAATTGGCGAAAAAAAACAAGTCAAAATTAGTTGAAATTCAGCATCATAAAGCCCACTTTTCAGCAATTTTGGGTGAACATCAATTGTTTTCAGAAAAAGTGTTGGGCGTTATTTTTGACGGAACCGGTTATGGCGATGATGGCAACATTTGGGGCGGTGAGTTTTTTGATTATGAAAATAATGAAATCAAGAGAATAAATCATATCGAATATTTCGACTGGCTTTTGGGTGATAAAATGGCCAAAGAACCACGATTGTCTTTACTTTCATTGGCTTCCGATGACATGCTTGAAGTTTTACAGGAAAAATTCACTGCCAATGAACTTAAAACCTATCAGACTTTAAAAAATACGAATACCTTAAAAACTTCCTCTGTCGGAAGATTGTTTGACGCTGTTGCTTCGCTTTTGCATCTCACCGATTACAACACTTACGAAGGAGAAGCTGCTATTTTATTGGAAAACAGCATTTCAAGTTATGATATAAAATCTTGTAAAAGTTATTTGTCGGCTCCGGAAAAAGGCATTTCAGCAACAGAAATCATTAAAAATATGGTTGATGATTTTCAAAACGGCAATCCAAAAGACCAGCTAATTTTAAACTTTTTATACACCCTGGCATTTTCAATCATTGAAATAGCAAAATCAAATAATTACAAATACATAGCGGTTAGCGGCGGTGTTTTTCAAAACACAACTTTGGTAGATTTATTATTTGCATTAGCACCAAAAGAAATAAAATTGTACTTTCATAAAGATTTATCGCCCAACGACGAAAACATTTCTTTCGGACAATTGATGTATTATTTAAATATCAACAAATGAAACGAGCAAAACAAATTTTAATATACAATGGAATGATTCATAGCGAACTGCAGCTGTTACCAATAAAAAATAAAATGTAAACAGATGAAGCATTTAAGCGAATACCGGGATTTTGAAGCCACCAAAAAATACCTAGATGAAATTCATAAAATTACCACGCGAGAATGGAATATTATGGAAATTTGTGGCGGGCAAACACACAGTTTGGTTAAAAACGGAATTTTAGAATTGCTGCCCGAAAAAGTCAGAATGATTCACGGTCCCGGCTGTCCGGTTTGCGTAACACCGCTTAATTTAATTGACAAAGCCATTGAATTGCTGGAAAAAGGCGTGATTGTATGTTCATTTGGCGATATGATTCGTGTACCGGGAAGCAAAAAAAGTCTGCTGGAAGCAAAAGCGGTTGGCGGCGATTTGCGCATTTTATATTCACCCTTGGAAGCTGTGTCCATCGCCAAACAAAATCCGAATAAAGAAGTCGTTTTTTTCGCTGTAGGCTTTGAAACCACCGCACCGGCTAATGCCTTATCGGTTTTGCATGCCGAAAAAGAGGGCCTGAATAATTATACCATTTTGGCATCTCACGTGTTGGTTCCGCCGGCGATGGAAGCTATTTTAGACGATAAATTGTGCACGATTGACGCTTTTTTGGCTGCAGGACACGTTTGCGCCATTATGGGAATGCAGGAATATTATCCCTTGGTCGAAAAATATAAAATTCCGATGGTTGTTACAGGTTTTGAGCCATTAGATTTGGTACAGGGAATTTATATGGCGGTAAAACAGCTTGAAGATGGCATTTATAAATTGGAAAATCAGTATTCCCGGGTGGTAAAAGAACATGGAAACCCAGCTGCAATTGCGGTAATAAAAAAAGTTTTTGAAGTTGGCGCGAGAGAATGGCGCGGCATTGGTGAAATTCCAAACAGCGGTTATGTGATCAAAGAAGCTTATCGGAAATATGATGCGGAAGCAAAATTTAACATCAGCCACATTAAAGTGCCCGAAAATCCGAATTGTATTGCCGGCGAAATATTGCGCGGCATCAAAAAGCCAAATCAGTGCGACCAGTTTGGCAAAGCCTGCAAACCAGCAAATCCGCTTGGTGCGCCAATGGTTTCCTCGGAAGGCGCCTGTGCGGCCTACTATCATTTTTCAACTCACCTAACAACATAAAATGGAAAATACAGGATTCGAAACCATTAATTTAGGTCACGGAAGCGGTGGCGAACTTACCAGAAATTTGCTTGATAAAGTTATTTTCAACACTTTCAGCAATCCGTTTTTAGATCAAAAACATGATGGTGCTATCGTGGAAGTCCATTCTAAAATTGCCATTTCAACCGATAGTTTTGTGATTACGCCCATTTTTTTTAAAGGTGGAAATATAGGCGAACTGGCAGTGAACGGCACCGTGAACGACGTTGCTATGTGCGGTGCCATCCCAAAATATTTGTCCTTGGCTTTCATTATTGAAGAAGGTTTAAAAATGGAAGAATTTGAGAAAATTGTGGCTTCCGTAAAAAAAGCAGCCGATGAAAGTGGCGTGCTCATTATTACCGGCGACACCAAAGTGGTGGAACGCGGAAAAGGTGATAAAATTTTCATTAATACCACCGGATTTGGACAAGTGCATCCCAAAGCCAATATTTCTGTGCATAACATAAAAACAGGCGATAAAATTTTGGTGAACGGTTTTATTGCGCAACACGGAATGGCCATTATGAGTGAGCGTGAAGGTTTGGAATTTGAATCTGATTTAGTGAGCGACACCACCAATTTAAACTTTTTGGTGAAGGATTTACTGGATGCATTTGGCGAAAAAATAAAACTGTTCAGAGATCCTACCCGTGGTGGATTGGGAACGGTGTTACACGAAATTGCCAACGATATTTCAAAAGGGGTTTTCTTAAAAGAAATTGCCATACCTTTAGAAAAACAAGTAGCGGCAGCCTGTGAAATGTTAGGCTTGGATCCTATGTATGTTGCCAATGAAGGCGTGTTTTTGGTGATTGTGGATCCGAGTATCGAAACGGAAGTTTTGGCTTTGATGCGAAACCACGAAAAAGGAATAAATGCAGCACTTATTGGTGAAATCACCCAAGAGCATCCAAACAAAGTGGTGATGGAAAGTTTAATTGGCGGAAAACGAATTGTGAGTCCGTTAGTGGGGGAGCAATTGCCGAGAATATGCTAAGTTTTTGATTTCAGATTTTGGATTTACGATGTACGATTAAGAAGATTTTGGATTTTGGATGTTGAATTTTGAATTATTAATTTTCATATAATAATCTTTTTGACTAATTTATTTTCAACTTTAAAGCTTTGTGCATCTTTATGTATTTCCTTTGTGTAACTCTGTGTCACTACTATTTTAAAGAGATTCACGGAGTTTCTCAAAGAAATTCTAAATTCTTAGCGTACTTTGTGGAAATCTTTGCGAATTTGCGGTTAAACTTCTTTGATGTAGGATTTTTGATTTACGATGTGCGATTTTAGACTTTTAATTCGCCATAAACCAATAAATCCCAATCACAAAAGCAAACAGGCCACCAGCCATTCTTATGCCTTTAAAATAAGTGCTGTGATGCTTTTGGTTTGAAAATGAAGCCACGCTTCCAATCACAAAAGCAAATGAAATCATCGCCAATAAAGTTCCCATTCCAAAACCTACAATGTATTTGGTCGAATCCAATTTTGAGGCAAATCCAATAACAGGAAGAAACAACAAAAAATGAGCAACACCTGCCAAACCATGAACAAAACCAACCGATAAAGAAGCTATAATTCCTTGTTTTAAAGTTGCATTAGGGTGCGTATGTGATTTTTCGGTTTGGTGAATGTGAGGGTGTTTCTTTATAACTTCACTAACTTGGTAGCGAGCGTTCGGGTTTTTCTTAACTATTGAATCAACCTCATTGTGAATGTGAGAATGTTCATGTATAATTGGGTTTCCTTCAGCGTGAATGTGGGTATGATTGTGTTGTTTTTCATCCTTGAAAATTTTAAAGAAAATCCACAAAGCCAAACCAATTAAAATAACGCCGACCATTTTTTCGCTGTGCATTGATATTTTTTCAATGGGAATCAAATCTTTAAACATCAAAAATAAAACGCCTATTGAAAGCATTCCCAACAAATGACCAATACCCCAAAAAAGTCCAACTTTCCAAGCCTTCTTTTTGCTTTCAATGGCAAAAGGCATTACCGCCGCCAAATGATCCGGGCCTGATATTACGTGCAATATTGCGGCAATAATACCCGCTATTAAAGGAAAAGTTAACTCCATCAGTTAAAGAATTGAATACGAATAAAAATACAAAATTATGGAATACAATAAAAATTATATTAAGTGAATGATATTCAATTAATAAGAATTAATTTCCTTAGTATATATTCTGCTTATTTAACTATAAATATATAAGATTATAATAATCTCTAGCAATCAGTAATATTGTTTAATTTTACTGCTCAAAAGTTAAACAGAAATTCTTTAATTTAGTACTGACCTAAAAAATTAACACATTTTAGGGAAGCAACTAATTTGGAAGATCTTAATTTAGTTTTTTACAGAAATTATCAAAATTATTCAATTAGAGCATTATTTAATATAAGAAAATATGGAATTAGTACAAAATGCATTAGAATTTGAGCAGCGAAAAATGGTTTTAAAAACAACCAATGAGCGTATTTTGGCTTCACGAGAAGTTAAATCGTTGATTTTAGCTTTAAATGAAGTTTATAAGACAACTAAAAATCCGGAATTAATGGATTTGATGAAAAGGTTGACTGTGATCAAACAGAAAATAGAAAAAAGATTAAACTTGCGATTGTCAATTTAAAAAATGAAAGCAGCATTCATTTTAGTCACTTCAATAAGTTTGTTTCTCGGACTATTTTTAACAACTCCCAATTCTGAAATTATGAATTCTAAGTCATCTATTTATGATATTTCCATCACCGGATTAACGGGTGAAAAAATAGATTTATCAACATTTAAAGGAAAAAAAATACTGATTGTAAATACAGCATCGGAATGCGGATTTACAAAACAGTTTGCCGATTTGCAGAAATTACACGAAAAGTACAAGGATAAATTGGTTATTATTGGCGTTCCTTGTAATCAGTTTGGTGGACAAGAACCAGGAAATGCGCAAGAAATTCAATCATTTTGCCAAGTAAATTATGGCGTTACCTTTTTAATGACCGAGAAAGTTGATGTAAAAGGTGACAATCAACATCCGTTATACCAATGGCTTACCAAAAAGGATTTGAATGGCGTTAAAAGCAGTTCGGTAAAATGGAATTTTCAAAAATATTTGATTGATGAACAAGGGAATTTTATAGATTACTACTTTTCTTTAACAAATCCTATGAGTTCAAAAATCACAAAACAACTTTAATGAAACGAGCATAACAAATTTTGATACGCATAGGAATGATTAATAGCGAACAGCAGCTGTAAAGCTAAAAAATAAAAATTAAACAGATGAAACGAGCATAACAAATTTTGATAAGCATAGGAATGATTAATAGCGAACAGCAGCTGTACAGCTAAAGAATAAAATTTAAACAGATGAAACGAGCATAACAAATTTTGATACGCATAGGAATGATTAATAGCGAACTGCATCTGTACCAATAAAAAAAATAAAATTTAAACAGATGAAAAAAGCGCTTTGGTTGTTAATTTTTTTAGTGCTAAATTTTGGTGCTTTGGGAATTGGTGTTTTCTTGATGAATAACGGGCCGCAAGACAGTTGGTATATGGAGCTTAACAAAGCACCCTGGACGCCTCCGGGCTGGTTTTTTGGCGTGGCTTGGACCACCATAATGATTTGCTTTTCTATTTATATGGCTTATTTAATTCAAGTAAAATCCACAGTCAATATTTGTCTGCTGTTTTTTGTGCAATTTATTTTAAATACTTCATGGAATTACGTCTTTTTTAATCAGCATTTGGTTTTATTGGGATTGATGGTGATAGTGTTATTAACGCTTGTGGTAGGTTATTTTTTGCTGAAGTTCAGAAATTTAATGAAACAAAAAACTGGGTTAATTGTTCCTTATTTTATCTGGCTTATTGTGGCGAGCTCATTGAATGCCTATGTTTATCTGAACAATTAAATTTCAGAAACAATGGTGTTAATACATTCAATTTTTATGGTTTCATTGGTAATAAGCAGTAGTATGGTAATTTTTGATTTTAACAAAGAAAGTGATATTTCCTATTGGGAAATTGTGAACGACGCGGTGATGGGCGGCCAATCCAGCAGTAAATTTTATTTTAATGACGAAGGTCACGGTATTTTTAAAGGAAAAGTTTCTTTGGAAAATAATGGAGGTTTTGCGTCTTTAAGACATCGTTTTAATCAAAGGAAAATATCAGGTTACAAAAAAGTAATAATACACTTAAAAGGCGACGGAAAACGCTATCAATTTAGGGCGAAGACAAACAAAAATGACCAACAAGCTTATATTTCCTATTTTGAAACTACCGGAGAATGGCAAACTGTTGAAATAATGCTTTCTGACCTTGAACCAACTTTTAGAGGAAGAAAATTAAATATGCCTAATTTTCCTGCGGATGAATTGGAAGAGTTAGGATTTATGATTGGAAACAAAGTGAATGAAAATTTTGATATGGTTATCGATAAAATAGTCTTGGAATAATATATTTATCAGTAAATTTACTGAGCTAAATCGGCCTCTAGCTCAGTTGGTAGAGCAACTGACTCTTAATCAGTAGGTCGTGGGTTCGAAACCCACGGGGCCGACAGGAGAAGAACCTAAGAGCATTAAGCCTTTACAGAATTGTAGAGGCTTTGTTTTTTTACATTGGTTAAACACAGGTTAAACATTTTTCAAAAACCTATTCTTTTCCTTTCTTTTTATTTTCTATCTTTTAGCAAATTTGAACTATGAGAAGTTCCTTAAATACTCCATTAGCCTATTTAGATTTTTATTTAGAAAAGGCTAAATTCATAGAGTGTAAAAATTATTCTTCTGGAATTATTAAAAATATATTTCAATCACCTTATGATGAATTAGATAATAAATTATTTAATAACGGAACCAAATTGATAAATGAGATGCTTATAGTTAATTTTTTTAGCTATCAATAAAATCTTTTGGTGACAAACCAGTTTCTTTTTTAAAAGCAACAAAAAATGAATTATACGAATTAAACCCTGTTTTATAAGCGAGTGCCTCAAAAGTCATTGAATTTAAATAGCCTTCTTTTATCAATTTTAAAGCATCATTAATTTTACAATATTTTTTAAATTCCACAAAAGGAACCTTGCAATGGTATTTAAAAATATAGGCCAAGTGGCTTGAGGGAATGTTCAATTCTTTAGCCAAATTATTAATATTGAATCCAGAATCTCTAAATGGATGGAATGATTCAATAAAAATTTCAACATCAATTATATAAGGTTCAATCTTAACCATAATACTATCTTTTAGCTTGGAATCCTGCAAATTTGTAATTGCTGGATTAGATAAATCCCAGATGGAATAGCTTATATTTATTGGTTTTGAATAATTGTTCAAACGCGCTTCTAGTTTAGGCAAACCATAAAGAATTTCTGGATTGGATAAAATTTTGCCAAAAATTATTCCCCACAATATCAAAGGAATTAGAAAAAATGAATACCCTGTCAATGGCATGTTTGATGTTCTTTCTAGAATTAGAGAAAACAAGAGTCTAAAACTTAACAATGAAATAAATAAAATTAAAAATCGCGTCCAACTATTTATAAGTTGATAATGTTTATTTGAATTAATTTCCGATTTATTTCCCTTCCATAAATTAATATGAAGGAAATAAAAGGAATTAATTAGATAATAAAGAATAAAAGCAACAATAGCTACAAACTGAAAAATACTTACATACTTGTTATCCATTGCGGGGTAATATCGCCGACTCAAACTCAATAAAATATTTGCCAAAGGAAAAATTGCGTGATAAAGATCTTTAAAATGCAAATGTTTATAATCTTCAATCAGCGACTTAAAATACAGGTAAAAGGAAGGTATCCCGATTAAAAATAACGGATTTAACAAGCCCGATTTAATATTGTAATCATTATGATTTAAAATTGAAAAGCCACCTTGAACGATAAAGTGTAAAGAGGCAAGTGAGATTATGATAACCAAATGAATATTCACCAATGTATTTGATTTGTAGGAAAATAGCATCAGTGAAATTATAAAAAGCCCTAATACGCCTAAAGCAATGGAAGTGTAATTTATAAATTGATCAAACATGCAAATTCATATAATTGGGTTACTGTATTTTTAAAAATTTCAAAAATCTAATGTTTCGCAAAAATAGTTTTTTTTAATAAATAATATAAGGTTATTGAAAATTAAAAATTATTACCATATTCTTGAAATTCTAAATAAATGGTTATTTCTATACAATAAACGGTTGTTATTTCGCAGTGTTTTTTAAATTACTAAAACCAAATAGTTATTTGTTTAAAACGTGCAACTTAATATCCAATATGAAAAATGAATAGCTCATTGCCAATTAAAATTGTTTTTTTCTCATTTTTCTGTTTTAATATGTTTGGCCAAAACCTGCACCATCAAATGATAAGTTCACAAGGCAGTGCTTCAAAACTCAAAAGCGGTCATTATGTGACCCAAACGATAGGGCAACAAAGTACTATAGGAAACAGTTCGTCAAAAAATTTCAAAGTCACGCAAGGATTTCAACAAAGTGCTTGGGCCAAGCTTATTGCATCAACCATTTTGCCCGAAGCTCAAAATGTAACGGCTTTTCCAAATCCGTTTATCGAAGTGATTAATTTTCAATTTGGTTCAGCTATCGAGGGGCAATTTGAAGTTTATGCTTTTGATACAGTAGGAAGATTGGTAGCGTCGCGAAAAGCAATCATTTCAAACAACAGGCTGTCGGTCAATTTATATTTTCTCCCAACTGGTTTATACCTCATACAACTTAAAAATAATAACATAATTTATTATGCTAAAATCATTAAAAAATAATTTTAAAATAACAATAAACCAGCTTTTTTAACTTATGAAATACTTTTTACTATTTTTTTTATGGATAGGTGCTGTTCATATTAATGCTCAAGAAATTATGTTCTCAAGCGGAATTAATTATACCAAATATATTTATAAAAATTCTTTGGGAGAATCAAACAAAAATGTAAATCCAGGGACCGGTAATTTTTATGAAATGTCTTACCAACGAAAATTTACAAAGAAAAGTAAGTTTAAATATGCTGCTGGTGTGGCGCTTAACGAATTTAATGCTACTGGCGGTAATTTGGTGAGTGTTTACAATTGGAAATCAAGTTATTTGGGTTTAAAAACCGGTATTTCTTATGATGTAATCAACACCAAATCGGGTTTAAATATTGCTTTAAATATGGGTGTAAATGGAAATACCATTATAAAAGGTGAGCAACTGATAAACGGCTTGTCGTTTGATTTAACCAAAGAACCAGAGTTTAAAGGATATTTTCTGCAATCTATGGCGGGGGTAGATTTTTTATATGCCGTAACCAAAAAAACAGTGATTGGCGTTGGGTATAATTACTCAAAAAACTTAAAAATTAGTGTTCGTACCGACGAAGTATTAGAGTTTCAAAACAATCAATTACAATTTAAATTACAATTTAAAATTTAAGATATGAAAAGAAAAGTACTTTTATACATTTTATTGCTGATAGCTGGTATATCTTACGCTCAAAATACAGGAATTACCTATCAGGCTGTCATTTATAAACCGGGAGGGGAAGAATTACCGGGTGTAAATAATATGTTATCTCCACTTGTAAATACAAATATTTGTTTGCGATTTAATTTTTTGGACTTTGATTCAGGTACCGAATATCAGGAAGTAATTAAAATTACCACCGATAGTTTTGGAATGGTGAATTTGGTGATCGGTAACAATACACAAACTGATGGCTATGCCGATGGTTTTAATGATATTACTTGGGATGTTACCGACAAATATTTAAAAGTTGAGTTGGATGTTAAAGGAAACTGTTCAAACTTTGAAGAAATTAGCAACCAACTTTTTAATTATGTGCCATTCGCTTTATTTGCTGCGGAAGCACAGAATTTAGTAGGCGTGGCGCAAATTGCAAATGGAGGTACCGGAGGCACAACCATTAGCGAAGCTAAAACCAATTTACAACTTGAAAATGTTGACAATACCAGCGATTTAAATAAGCCTGTTAGTAACCTTACGCAAACGGCTCTTAACCTTAAAGAAAATACTGATAATAAAAGTACCAGTGTAATTGTTGATGGGACATCTGATACAAAATATCCGACGGTAAAATCGGTTAAAAGTTATGTAGATGCAAACACCTCAATTGGTTCTTTCGCTTTGGCTGAAGAAGTAACCAGGGCTACAAATGCTGAACAAATATTGTCAACTAATTTAAATACAGAAATTAGTCGTGCTATAGCCGCAGAGGCCACTAAGGAAAACTTGGTAAATAAAAGCTCCAGCATTGCTGTCGATGCACTTTCGGATATTAAATATCCAACGGTTAAATCGGTAAAATCCTATGTTGACCTTAATATGACTTATGGTTCCAATGCTTTATCTGAAGAAATAGATAGAGCTACAGCAGCAGAAAATTTAATAGCAACAAACTTGGTTAATGAAACGTCTACGCGAGTAAGAAGTGATGCTTCAATAATTACAGATTTAAATAATGAAATAATTAGGGCTAAAGCTGCAGAAGATACTAAAGAAAATATTGTTAATAAAAGCACAAGTATTGTTACCGATGGCACATCAAATGGCAAATATCCAACAGTAAGATCTGTTAAAGAATTTGTTGATGCAACTGCTACTTCATTAATGCAAACTTTGATTTTAGAAAGAAATAGAGCTATTGCAGCTGAAGATGTTAATGCAATAGCCATTACGACCGAAAAGATTAGAGCACAAACAGCTGAGGGTACTTTAACAACAAACTTAACAGCAGAAGCCACAACAAGAACAGCTGCAGATGTCACTTTGACCAATAATTTGGCTTCGGAAGTAACAAGAGCCAAAAATGCTGAAGATGATTTAACCTCAGCTTTATCTATTGAATCTACAAGAGCCATTGATGCGGAAGGTGTTTTAACAATAGATTTGAATGCAGAAATCAGCAGGGCGACAGGTGCGGAAAACGCAATAGCAGCAAACTTAACAACAGAAACCACCAGAGCCACCACAGCCGAAGGTGTAAATACCGCAGCTATTGTAACAGAAAAAACAAGAGCACAAACAGCTGAGGGTACTTTAACAACAAACTTAACAGCAGAAGCCACAACAAGAGCAGCTGCGGATGTCACTTTGACCAATAATTTGGCTGATGAAGTAAGCAGAGCACAAACAGCAGAAGGAACTTTAACCACTGCTTTATCAAATGAAACTACCAGAGCCACCAATGCAGAAGGAATTTTAAGAACAGATTTAGCAACGGAAGTAACCAACAGAACCAATGCAGATTTGTTAAAAGAAAATAAGGAAAACAAAAGTGTAGATGGTACTTTGGTATCGAATTCTGATGTAAAATTTCCAACAGTGCAAGCGGTAAAAACGTATGTAGATGCCAGCACTTCAGCAGCGACAACAGATTTAAATGCAGAAATCACAAGAGCGACAGGAGCAGAAAATGCGATAGCAGCAAACTTAACAACAGAAATCACCAGAGCTACTGCAGCCGAAGGCGTAAACACAACTGCAATTGCTACTGAAAAAACGAGAGCACAAACAGCTGAGGGTACTTTAACAACAAACTTAACAGCAGAAGCCACAACAAGAACAGCTGCGGATGTTGTGTTGACCGATAACTTGGCCGACGAAGTTTCAAGAGCAACAATAGCCGAAGGAACTTTGACCACAGGATTATCAAACGAAACTACCAGAGCCACGAATGCCGAGGGAGTTTTAACAACCAATCTAGCGACAGAAGTTACCAACAGAACCAATGCTGATTTGTTAAAAGAAGACAAAATCAATAAAAGTGTAAGTGTAACCACAGATGGAACATCAGACACAAAATACCCAAGCGTAAAATCGGTTAAAGAGTATGTAGATGCCAGCACTGCAGCAGCTACTACAGATTTGAATGCAGAAATCACAAGAGCCACTGGAGCAGAAAGCACAATAGCTTCAAACTTGGCAACAGAAACCAGCAGAGCTACTACAGCCGAAGGCGTAAATGCAGCGGCTATCCTTACAGAAAAAGGCAGAGCCCAAACAGCCGAAGGAACGTTGACAACCAATTTAACAGCAGAAACCACTAGAGCAACTACAGCCGAAGGAGTAAATGCAACTGCGATTGACACGGAAAAAACAAGAGCACTAACCGTCGAGGGAAATTTGTCCACAAACTTAGCAGCAGAAGTTACCAAATCAAACAATATTGCAACTAATTTAACTGCAGAAACCACTAGAGCAACAACAGCCGAAGGAGTTTTGACTGCAAATCTAAATACGGAAGCTGCTACTCGATTTGCTAATGATAACACGTTGACAACAAGTATTTCAACAGAAGCAACTACAAGAGGAACAGCAGTTAATACGTTAACTACAAATCTAAACGGTGAAGCCACCACAAGAGCAGCAGCAGATGTAGTTTTAACTAATGGTTTGGCTGCCGAAGTAACAAGAGCTACTACAGCCGAGGGAACATTGACAACTGCTTTATCAAACGAAACAACCAGAGCTACAAATGCCGAAGGCGTTTTAAGAACCAATTTAGCAACAGAAGTTACTAATAGAATCAATTCGGATTTATTAAAAGAAAACGCTGCAAACAAGAGTGTAGATGGTACTTTGTTTTCGAATTCTGATGTTAAGTTTCCAACAGAACAAGCGGTTAAAACTTATGTAGATGTTGCTATAGCTGGAATTACTGATACTTCAGCTTTAATTGCAGCTGAAACTTTAAGAGCAACAGCAGCCGAAACGACAATCGCTTCAAATTTGCTTACAGAAAAATCAAATAGAATTCTTGCAGACAACACCTTAACAACCAATTTACAAACTGAAGTAGATAGAGCAATTAGTGCAGAAGCTACTAAAGAAGATTTAGTTAACAAGAGTACAAGTGTAATAGTTGATGGAGCTTCTAATACGAAATACCCAACCGTTAAAGCTGTAAAAACCTATGTGGATACAGAAGTAACAGCCATTAATACTTTGGCAAACGGAACAATCTATCTTGGAAATGCCAGCAATGTGGCAACAGAAGTGACTTTATCAGGAGACGTAACTATAGACAATGCAGGAGTGAGTACCATTGGTGCTAGCAAAGTAGTTAGTTCAATGATAACTGACGCAACGATTGTTAATGCCGATGTAAGTGCTAGTGCTGCAATAGCAGGGACAAAAATAGCTCCAGATTTTGGTTCGCAAAATATTAGTACCACTGGAAACGGTACCTTAGGAGGAACTTTAGCTGTAACAGGAACAACAACCGCAGCAGCCATTAACGCAACTAACGTAACAGCATCAGGAACATTAGGAGTAACTGGAGCAACCACACTTTCTACCCTTGATACAAGCGGATTAGCTACATTATCAGATTTAAAGGTAATTGGTTTTACAGAATTATCAAATTTATGGGTAAATGATAATGCAAAATTTAACAATAATATCACTTCTAACTCATTTATAAAACAAGGAGGTTTGGTAACTGAGTTTTTAAAAGCTAATGGTACAGTTGATGGCACAGCTTATGCACCTTTAGCCTCGCCAGCCTTAACAGGAACACCAACAGCACCAACAGCTACTGCCGGAACAAACACTACTCAACTAGCCACTA
>CAMDPE010000033.1 GCA_945903795.1 Lutibacter flavus
GAAAAAATTCATAAATTAATTTCAGATGGTTTGCTATCTCTTTTTCCTGAAGCAGATTCAGCCTGCAAGAATAGAGGTCGTTTTTTCCTTGGCGGAAGGGAATCAAAGGTAACAGGAACCGAACCGATATCCACTGAAATCTTCTGCGCAGCTATGGGTTGTCAAGTTATTACTGCAGATTGTAACAGGACCAGAAACCATCCAGTCATTAATTTTCAAACCAGCACAAATCTTGGAGAAAAAGGAATGCTTCTATATACTTATAATAGAAGTAGCCACTTTTCTCCAAGTAGTGATAAAAAAGACAAAACCAACATACCTACTCAATGTATCACCAAAAATATACAGGACATCATTGACTTTGATCTCGCAAGAACAAAGATAAAAGTGTTGGATGAATTCTTAAATGGACAGTGGATGAGTCATCCTGTTCTTTTTGGGTTGGCAACCAATCTAAAATATATCAAAGGTGGATTAAAGAGGATGAAAGACACCATGGAATATTTCAATGAACTTGGAACAACAGAATATACCCCAAATAACTTCGCAATTTTTCAGAGCGTGAAAAAAACCATCAATAATCCGATGCCCATATATAAATTCTCTCCATACCCAGAAGATGATGATTTGTATGACGTTGTTAACGCCACCAAAGATGTTAGGGGTCATATCGAACAATTGGAACCCATTGAGAAAATTGATCTCATTGATGCGGAACAACAATTCAAACAGGAACTTGAAAATGTAATCAATAATGGTGATGTCAATAAAATTTACATATTTAGATTGGCAACATCCCTTGGTAAAACCGAGGCAATAACAAGTGTTAACGCAACTATCGCCTTACCCACAAACTGTCTTAAAAATGAGCTGGGAGATCGAATGAAGGTATTTTGCCACATAACACCAGACCCAATTGAATTTGAAGATAATACTCTAAATGAAAAAACCAAATATTTCTATTCAATTGGATTTCCCAAAAAATCATTGGAGATAATTAAACGTGTGGCGGATCCTTTAAATCATCAATATTACAACGACGCTGATGTTACCAAAGCGATTGAATATGTCGCGCAGAATCAATTGTCATACACCGACGAAACTCTATTGACAACACACCAAAGAGCTCTTTTTTCAAAATATATAAATAAAACCATCATCTTTGATGAGGATCCGCTAAACTCTTTGATTGCAATTAAACAATTGAAAATATTGGATTTGTTCGAATTAAATGTTATTTGTAAAAAAGAAGAAATCGACCTTCTGATTGACATTCTAAAGTCCTCTGTACCATCTGAAATTGATACAACACCCAGATGCCCCATTATGGTTGATGAATTAATTGAAACCGTATCACATCACCCAAACATTGATTCCAATTTGTTTGAATTTTTTAAAAGTTCATATTTTATGAAAGACGCCGTCGATGGAAACCTGATTCATTATGTGGTAAAAAAGGAACTCCCAAAAGACAAGAAAATTATTATTCTGTCAGCCACAATACCGATATTTATTTATCAAAAACTTTATGGAGACCGCATTGAGGTTGTCGATATCACGGATGTTAAACAACTGGGATCCGTCATTCAATATACCAAGAAATCATGTTCAAGGAACTCCTTATATCGATACCACGAGTCAATTAGTCAAGAAGTGGGTGAACAGCCCGTAATAACATTTAAGTCCACGAAACAGTACTTTACCAACCCTGTTGATGAAATGCATTTTGGGAATTGCTCGGGTTATGACAGTCTAAAAGGTCAGAACATTGCCGTGGTGGGAACACCTCACAAAAATAATGTTGAGTACTTTTTAGTGGCCAAGATGTTGGGAATTGAATTTAATGCAACCCAGAGAAATATGACCTATAAAAAGACGGACTACAACGGATTTAGATTTAAATTTAATTGTTTTGACAACGAGGATTTGAGAATGATTCAATTGTCATTAATTGAATCCGAATTGATTCAGGCAGTTGGTAGGGCAAGGACGCTCAGAACTAAAGCGAAGGTTGAAGTATATTCATACTTTCCATTGAGAATAAGTGATGAGTTTATATATTGATGAAAAATCATCAAGTTGACGATAAGAACTCTTTAGATACCAGCGATTTAATTTTAATGATGAAAAAAGTAATTACTCCCTCAGGTACTACCTAATTTTGAATTAAAATTAAATCCTTTCGTCAAGTTGACTAGAAGTAATAATGGATAATTAGTCCGTTTTTGAAGTAAAAGATGTGTTTTTTATTGAGTTTTTCGCCGTAACGTGAAATGTTTAAATTTAAATATTTCAACTGTTCTAAAAAGATAATAATTTCCTGATTTGGATGATTCCACACGGAATCTTCAGATGATTCAGATTCAAATCATAGTCCGGATTTAGAGAGATTTATAGATTCGTGACTTTGACGTTTTAGTTAAGTTGATGATTTATTATCTTCAGGTACTATCGATTTAATTTTAATGATGAAAAAAGCAATTACTCCCTCAGGTACTACCTAAATATTTAAATAGATACCAACAAATTGACGATAACTTAAAACAGGTAATTATTGGATCTTGTCGTAAACCAAGTGATATTTTCTTACTTGTTTTTGTCGTAAATGTCAATGTTTAAATTTAAACATTTCAATAGTTCAATAATGACAACATTTTTACGATTTTGATAGCTCCACAGGGAATCTTCAGATGATCTTGAGAGTAATCATTATCCGGTATTAGATGGTGGGAAATTGACCCCTTCGTCAATATCAAACCACTTTTGAAATTATTTCATCATAACATTGATTTCTATACTTTTTGGCGAGATTTCTTGCTTCAATTTCCATCGGGTGATTTTCGTACCCATGTGATATTAATTTGTCAGAATACTCTTTTTCATATTTCTTCGATGGCATCTGAAGGTGGTGAATGTATTCATGGATCGTTGTGTCTGTCAATTCATATAAATCTATGGAATCATCAATGTAGATAGTAATTTCTTTATTGGAAAATTGATAATACCCCAGCCTTTTAGTTGGTTTTCTATATATGATTTTTAGATATAAAGGAATCTGATTGTTTTCAATATTATTAATACACCACTGCAGCACTAATATAACGAACTTCTTTTTCCCAATTTTTAAATCAGCAACTGTTAAAATTCTTCTTTTGTAATACATTTCCAAAAAATGAACAATGATTAATAAAATGGATAGGATGATAAAAAGAATTTTCATTCAAATGAATATTATGTATTACAACTACCAATAAGATTCATCTCTGCGCCAATTGATTTAACCTTCATAACTGTTTTTGTTGAAGTATCACATTGTTTTGATATTTCCCGAACTGTCCATCCTTTGTTTATATAATCCAATATTTTTTGGGACTTTGGTTTT
This sequence comes from Lutibacter flavus, assembly GCA_945903795.1. Classification (GTDB taxonomy): domain Bacteria; phylum Bacteroidota; class Bacteroidia; order Flavobacteriales; family Flavobacteriaceae; genus Lutibacter; species Lutibacter flavus_A. The sequence goes on from CAMDPE010000033.1 coordinate 3,383, forward strand.
TTAATGAAATTAGAAATTGAAACTTGAGACCCTTTTGGTCTACCCAAAATCCCACCTTTCTGTACATAAACCATTCGACCTGTCATGGTTCGATCCTTAATTGATGATAATTCTAATTCATACAGGGATGACATCACGGATGTAATAAGTTTCCAAATAGGATTCTTTTTACCTAATGGTCGGGATTGTAATCCAATATTTTTTACAACTACATTTATTTTTTTATCTTCCAACCATTCCAAAGTATTGATGACATCACCCGTATTTCTGCCCATACGCGATAATTCTTCAACCACTATTTCTTTCACTAAATTTTCATTGATAAGTTTAATTAGTTCCATCGATTTGGGTCTATCCTTAAATTTTACAGAACCCGAAATTCTGTCAAGAAGAACAAGGTCATAATTATCTGTATCCGCTTCAAATCTATTTCCTGTTTGTGAAATTGATGAAATTCTATTGTATTTTACTCTCATAATGTGTTCCTTTAAATCTGACATTAAAATTATCACAATAAGGCCTGTTTGCCTAATGTTTACGCTGGTTTTAGCGCAACTTTAACGCGTTCTTTTTAATCTTGATTTAAAAGATAACAATAATCAAATAATATTCTTATCCCGGACAAAGTTTTTGATCACGGGAGGATCAGATCAATAAAAAAATCAAATCAAAGAGGTGAAGTAATTCGGGAGAATTGAGAGTTGACAACCTGTTGATTAGTTATTACACCGGATAATGTTTTTAAAGACACTATCCTAAAAAGTGTGTAAACATAATTCTCGGGGTTCAATCGTAAAAAATCTAAATTTATTTTAGTCTTGTTGCTGTCGTATTTCTTTTGTTTTTAATAAGTTACCTCAGGTCTTTCTTCTGTTGAAATCGAAGAACTCCTCAAGTACCCTGTTTTTTTTGTAATTTTGGTCTACATTGAAACTTCTAATATATCAGCTTTAATAGATCTTATTATAAGTTTATTAATTATAGCTGGCAGCAAAATTGTTTCTCCTTTATTTAAACTAAAAATATCGTTTTCATTCTCTATTTCTATAGACCCTTCAACACAAATATAAATTACAAACGAATCTAAATTGGTATAGTCCCTCATCATCTCTCCTTTTATATTTATAATATTCGTCTTGAAATAGGGTGAATGCACCAATTTATTAGAAGCATTAGTTTTATTATTGTATGTCGTTTTATAATTTTTATAAAAATCAAAATCTATAGCATCAAATGCTAAATCTGTATGCAGCTCTCTTTTTTCACCTGTTTTCGAATCTATACGGTCATAATCATAAATTCTATATGTAATATTAGATGTTTGCTGAATTTCTGCCAACAAAACCCCGGATCCTATGGCATGAACACGTCCTGTTGGAATGTAATAAGTATCACCACTAGATACTTTTTCAACATTTAATATTTCTGGAAGTGTTGAATTTTTAAGACAGGTATTGTAATTGTCTTTTTCTACTTTTTGATTAAAACCTACTATTAATTCGGCATCCTCATCAGCTTGCATTATATACCACATCTCGTTTTTACCAAATGAATTATGACGCTTTTTTGCTAACTCGTTATTTGGATGTACCTGAATTGATAATGGTGTTTTTGCATCAATAAACTTTATTAATAATGGAAAATCTGTTCCAAAATGTTCGTAAACTCGGTTTCCTACAAAATCTCCTCTATGTTTTTTTATAAGTTGTTTTAAAGTTTGTCCTTTTAAAATCCCTTCAGAGACCTTAGTCTCATTTTCTCGTACATCTGAAATTTCCCAGGACTCACCTATAGAATCCTCTTGATAATTTTTGTTTAATTCTGTTTTTAATTTATTCCCCCCCCAGATGCGATAACTATAGATTGGATTAAATTTCAAAGGATATAATTTCATACTTTTTAAGTTAAAATCAAAAGACTAAAATGCTTTTTAATCAATCTTTATTCATCGTTTTTTTTATTCAAATTTTCTAAACCATAAATTCATTCTAAGTGAAAAACCATCTTTAGATCTAGGTAATACAAAAGAAAAATCTATTTTGGACAAGGATTCACCAACCACCTAATACCTAAAGGCACCAATATACCTTCTTGTACAAAATCTTTATACTTATTTGGGGTAAGTGCAAATTCTAAAATAGACTTATCTGAACACCAATATTCCAAATAAGTGTATCTTCAAGTTCTTCAGCGGTCAATAAAAATGAGGCTATATAGACTATTCCAAATAAGCATTTGTTCGCTAGATTTCTCATTTAATGATTTTATGTTTAAATCATCTTTTTATTTTTAATCATAGGAATTACTAAAATATAAGCGAAGCATACAAGTAATACTAAAATACTACCAATAACACCTACACTTGAACTTACAATACCCATAATTGGTGGAATAACAGCTCCTCCAACTACCGCCATAATTAATAAACCAGAAATTTCATTGGCTCTAGAAGGCATTTTGTTAATAGCAATGGAGAACACTAAAGGAAATAAGTTTCCTGCTCCTAAACCAACAATAAATATGGCTATAAGTGCCATTAATTCTGAAGTAGAAAACCATAGTAATAGAGTTCCTGAAATAGCTAAAACAGTTGTAGCAATCAAGAAAAAATTAGGTTTTAAATACTGTAATAAAATAGCTCCAGCAAAACGGCTAATCATTAATGCTGTAAAATAAATTGTAATTCCATAAGATGCGTTCTCTAAAGTAAGTCCATGAAGTTTCATTAAAAACCCTTGAATATTAGAATTCATTCCTACATCGGCACCTACTATTAAAAATATGGCAATAACGATTGCTATTATAAACTTATCTTTAAGTAAGCCAAAGCAAGATTTGAATGTTGCTGGCGAATCTGATTTTATATTTTCCTCTATTTTTGTTGAATACAACCATAATATAGATATTACAGAAACGATTGAATACACTACAAATACTAGTCTCCAGTCTCCATATGAAATTGCTACGTAGGTAGCAATCACAGGGCCCAAAAGCGATGTTATAGCTTTAACAAACTGTGAAAGGCTTAAAAAACTGGAAAGTTTTTCTTTTGGTGTTACCTCTTGCAATAAAGGATTGGCAGCAACTTGAACGATTGTATTACCTATACCAATGAACACAAAGGCCACTAAAATCATAATAAAAGAATAATTAACAAAAGGCAATATCATTCCAAATAACGTCACTGCTATACCAATATTCATCATTTTCTTCTTTCCTATTTTATCTTGATAAATACCAACAGGTATTGAAAAAACGAAAAACCAAATAAATACCATAGAAGGTATAAATTGTGCCATCGAATCAGAAAGTTCAAAATCTTTTTGTACATATCCTGTTGAAACTCCAACAATGTCCACAAATCCCATTACAATAAATGTAAGAAAAACAGGAAATATTTTTCCCATACTAATTTTTGGTGATGTCATATTTTATTTTTTAAAGGTTAGGTAAATCATTTTTTACTTGATCCCAAAAATGAGAATCAAACAATTTGGCACTACCAATGATAGCAGCTTCTTCCATTAAATCTGAAATTTCAAATGCTACTTGTAATCCAGCTTCTTCAATTTTATTTTTTAATATAGGAAGAAAAAGATTGCTAGCGTTTGAAACATTACCTCCAAGAATTATAAGATCTGGTTTATATTTATGGAGAAAAGGAATCATAAATTCTGCCATATTAGAACCAAATTCAACAAAAACTTGTTTAGAGTCTTCATTGTTAGCTTCTGCTATTTCTTTAACTCCTGTAGCCTGTATCCCGGTAAGTTCAAAAAATCTTTTAATACACCAACGCGTGGAGAAATAGTCATCACCAATACCGTTTTTATAAGGTTCGTCCCATAAGCATCCGCCGTCTGGCACATCTTCAGAGTTAACCTGAGGTATACCATCTTTAATAAAGGCCGAACCAAAACCAGTGCCTAATGTAACTGCTATTACCTTACTATATTTTTTAGCCTTACCTATAGCTGCAACCCCAACGCCAAATGCAGTAGCATCATTGAGAAACCTATAGTCCATATTAGGATGATCTAAGTAATTGTTTAATCCTTCAGGGATAGATACGTTATATAAACTTTCATATTTGTCATTTCTTTCAAACATGGCTAGTCCTGTTTTATAATGAAACGGCCCAGGCATTGCAAAACCAATATTAAGCTTTTCTTTAAGGGGTACGCTTTGGATGGTTTTATTTATGGATTCACTCCAATTCTTTAAAATATCATCTTTAGTGGCTTTGTTATTTACTTTAACTGAAAATAACGTATTTGGTAATATTTGAAGTGCTTCAATATCTACAGCAGCACTTGTAATATGACTCCCACCAATATCTATTCCTATGGCTATTTTTTTGTTCATCATTTTTAGATTTTTATTTCTATGTATTAATGTTTAAACATATTAAAGAGTCAAAAAAAAAATCCTTTTTAAAGTTCTCTTTTAATATCTATATCATACGTAAAATGTTCAGTATGATAATAAACCGTGTTATACTCAACAACTCTATCTCCCGCATCCAATACTATTCTCTCTCTTTTTAATATAGCCATGGCTTGGTCTACATCTAACATACTCGCTACTTTACTTCCAGCTTTAATAGCACTTAATTTTTCTTTTGAAGTAGTAACTATGACATCGCATTCCTTTTCTAAAAACTCATATAATGGTATTTTAAAATTCTCATCTCCTTTTATACCAACTCTTGGATGAAAATAAGAAACAGAGTATAAAAATTTAGCTTGACTAGAACCACGCACTCTTTCTAGTTTCCATACTTTTTTCGTGTTGTCAACACCTAATGCATCACTAACTTCATTATTAACATTTACTAATGATATATTAATTAAGTAATTAACAACTTCAATACCAAGATTTTTCATTTCATTGGTAAAACTGATCCAGTTATCCAATCGCGTAGAAATTTTTTTAGTCAAAACTTTTGTTCCAACACCCTTTTTACGTTGTATCAGACCTTCATTTACTAAGTTATTAATGGCCTGCCTTATTGTATTTCTGGATACACCTAAATTTTTAGACAAATTAACTTCTTTTGGTAAAAGTTTGTCTCCTTTTAAATATTCCTCACTGGCAATAAGCCCCCTTAGATACAATTCGATTTGGGCATATAATGGTACTGGACTATTTTGATCTAATTTAAAATCCATAAGTTTTTATTTTTTATTTAGTTTCAAATATACAAATATTAAATATATTCATTTTTGATTTTTATACAAGGATCTAAAAGGTTTATGGCATTATACAATACACCTGCTGAACCTCTAAAGGTTCCAGACCCTTCTGGTTTATTTTCTACCGTATACCATTCATAAAATCCATCATTCTTTACTGCACGATCAGTCTTGGGCTATAATTGTTCATAAGCTTCTTTTTCAAAATCATTTATTACTAACTGCTGTATCATTCTAGCTCCAAACCAAGTCCAATCTCCACCATTTTGATAACTATATACCCCATACCATGGTATTCAAAAGTCCATTGAGGATAAGTAGGATATATAGTTAATCCAATTGAACCTGCTCCAGATGCTTTTACATTAGCAATCATTTAATCTAAAGATACCTTTATTTGTTGTTTATTCAATAAGCCAGCTTCAATAGCTATAGCTGGTGCTCCATGATAGTAGATTCCATTTTCATTAAAATCATCTGGATATGGCGATCTATTTAAATACACATATGGTATGAATTTCTGATTTTTTTCATCCCATAAAACACTCATTGCATTTTTGACTATATCTTCTCTAATTTTCTTCCACTTGTTTTTAGTTTCTGGTATTAAATCCATCATATTGTCCAAAGCTATAAGCATCATGGCATTATCATAAATATCAACACAACAAGCCGTATCGTCCGTAATGTATACACCCCAAGGATGTGTGTGATTTAGTCCTTTAATGCCATTTATTGTTCAAAATTTTCAAAACTTTAATCATATAAATATCATCTTTAAAATGAATACAAGCATTTAGTAACTATTTTTTTAAGGAAAACCAATCCGTCTTACTGTTTCAAAGCTAGATTACCTGCTGGAATGGGAGTATCATTTACAAGAAGCCCTCCACCGAATTCCCAATCTCCGTGTACAACACATTTACAATATGAAATATTACCATCATGCTTATACAATTGACCTTCTGAAACAGATGTTTTTTCGCCAAACAAAGTATAAAAAAACGAATGTCCTACATCCAAACTTTTATTATCACTTATATAAAAAGAAGCGTTCGGTGATGCTGTACCCCCAATCAAATCTAGGTCGGTCCCAATATCAAGCTTAGCCCAAGAGTTCATTTTCGGATCCTCATATTCATTTGTTTTATTAAAAATATTAATTTTTGAATTAGACTTGATATAAGAAAACATTTTTCCTTTCCAAGGAATCTTATAAGACTTGTTCGTTATCAGTATACCGTGAATAAGAGCCATGTAAGTATTAACAGGTAGTGTTGTATTTCCTTCAGGGTTAAAAATTTGATATGTTCTCTCAAAGTATGGTTTATCTTTATAAAAAATATAGCTCAGTTTTAAATAAAGCGGATACCTAATATTATTAAAAAATAACATATTTGCTTGACATCTGTCTCCATCATAAAGACCATCAGCATCTACTCCCTTGGTTATAGGTGCCATATACCTGATTTTTAGTTGATTTTCTTTAAAATCAAATTCAGATGGTGGGTTAATTTGCCCAAATGACTGTTTATTATTTTTAACTCCAGAACAACAAGTCCACCAAGGGATATGACCTAAACCCCCAGTACCTTTGTTTAAGCTTGCTTCATTGACAGTATACCAATTGCTAATTCCTTTTTCGACTGGAGTACTATTATCATCGTTTTCTTTGACATAACCAGGTATTTCATAATGCTCTGCACCCATATAACTACCGGGCCAATTCCCATTACCTTCTTCAGCAACCGTTAAAAAGTTAACAACTCTCCCTTTTTCTATGCTTTCTGGCACAAAATTTAATTTTCCTCCTTTTTCTCTATTTAGTATCCAAAGACCATTCATTTTTCCATAAAAACCTGTTTGATCAATCCAGGCAATATAATAATCATTAATATAAACCAAGTCATCTATATTAGGACCGTCAAGTGTAGAATCATCAAATCCCAACCCTTTAATAGCTTCTTTAATTAATAATTCTACATGTTTAGTTTTTGCAGAACTTTCATTTAAAATCTTAGGCAATCCTTTTTCTGCAGGATCTATCAAATACGTTATTTTCTGAATTTCAATATCTGCATTTCCCAGATACCATACTTTTGCTTCTAAAGTATGATGTTCTCTTCCTTTAAGATCAAAATGTAAAACGAAATTCTGATATATGGTATCATTTCTAAAAAAATTTCTTTCAATTTCTTGGTAGCTAATAATTTCGCTAGTATTAATATCATGCACTTCTAATTTCATTATTTTGTCCCAAACGCCATTGCTATTATCGTTAATTTTAGCGCGAAAAACAACTCTTCCTCCTCCAATTCCCGGATTTTCAAACAATGCTCCTTTTGCGAGATACCCACCAGTGCCTCTCATTAAGTTCGTGAATTTTTTATCTTTTTGAACAGACAAAGCACTATCGGTTTTAAAACCAATATCGTGTTCCAACTGGATTGCATTAAATTCTTTTACAGCTGTTTGGGGCGCAATAGGTATTTCTGCCGCATTCATATAATAATGTCGATTACCCCATGGATTTATGTTTTTTGACTGACCTATACAAACTGAACAGAACAAACAAAGGGCGAACGTGCTAATAATTTTTTTCATATATAAAATTTTAATTTGATTTGGGCGATTTTGGCATGGTATTAACACCCCAACTTTTATTTGGTTCAGATCCCATTTCTAAAATCAAAGACCCTCCTTTTAATAACTCTGATGCTGGAAACCAAAAGTTTTTCAATTCTTTTCCGTTTAAGGTTGCACTTTGTACATATTTATTATTAAAAGAATTGTTTTTTGCTTCTATAATAAATTTATCTCCTCGATTGTATTGGTTTCCTAAACTAATTTCTGTTTTCTTAAATAATGGACTTCCTATTTCGTATATAGGTTCTGCTCTTGTACCTCCATCGGTTTGGAACAATCCTAAAGACGACATTAAAAACCAAGCACTCATTTGCCCTTGATCTTCATCACCTAAATAAGCATTTGAGATGCCGCTGCCATAAAAACGATCTACAATATCACGATTCCATTTTTGTGTTAACCATGGTTTTTTAACCCAGTTAAACATAAACGAAAAATGCATAGATTGTTGATTTCCTTGAATAACTGGAAAATCCCAATACTTTTCGTTTGGTGCATTATATCTCCAATTACTACTTACAGAAAAACCTCCGTCCAAACGTTTTACAAATTCTTCTTCACCTATTACTTTAGCCAATTCTGGAATGTCTTGTGGCACAAAAAAAGTAAGCTGCCATGCATTTCCTTCTACGTATTGATGGTTTCCGCCTGTTTCAATAGGATCAAAATTTTCATACCAAGAGCCATCTGAATGCTTTAATCTAGCAAAACCGATTTCAGGATCAATAGCATTTTTCCACCAATAGGCTCTGTCAATAAACTCATTATACTCTTTAGTTTTACCCAAAGATTTTGCAAATTGGGAAACTGTGAAATCATCGAAAGAATACTCTAAAGTATTTGAAAAACGACCTTTATTATACGGTACATATTTATGTTTAATGTAAGTTTCTAAATCTCTGTTACCTGCATAACCATTACCTACTTGTTCTCCTTTTGTGGTTTGCATTTTGTAAACGGCTTCAAATGCTTTTTCGGCATCAAAATCCCGAATACCCATTTGATAAGCACCTACAATAAGTGGGATTTCATGTTCTGCTACCATTACTGGAATATATTCCATTCCTGCTGGTCCTTTGGCCAACCAACCATTAGCATCATACATAGCTAATTGAGACTTTACCCATTTTGACGACCATTCTGGGGTTACTAAGTTCCAAAATTGATTCAAATTCCAAAAGGTATTCCAAAAAGCATCACAGCCTAAAGCGACATCGTTGGGGTCTTTAAATTTTTGCACCTTCTCGGTTGCATCCATCCAACTTCCATCTACATCACTAAAAATATTTCTGCTTACCATAGCTCGGTACATATTAGAATAGAACCTTGTTTTTTGAGAACGATCGTTAGTTGTAATTACAACGCGTTCAAACAAATCTTCCCAAGTCTTTTCTTGATTTTTTCTAACCGCATCGAAATTCCAATTAAATGGCTTGGTAATTTCTGTTTCTAGATTTAACGCTGCGTTTTCTATGCTTACATACGAAATACCTGTTCTGGTTTGTACCACTTGGTTCTCGGTAGTATCAAACTCTATAAAAGCTACAATATCTTCTGGTTTTTCAACGGTAAGTTTATCTGTGTTATCAAAGGTTGAAGTATCTGTGTTTCCTTCTTCTTTACCATCTACCCACACGCCGAAACTTTTTATAGGCTGATCGAATTCCATAACAAAATTCACGGTATATTCTTGCGCAATAACATCCCATTCCCTTTGCTTATCACCATCTTCCACCATTATACTTCGGTAATATTGTTCGCCCCAAACAGAAGGTGAAATTTGTTTACTATAACCTACTATTTTGTAGTCACTTACTTTTTCAAAATAAGCTTCTTCAATATTATACGCATACTCTGCTGGTATTTTTAAATCTACTAATATTCTTGAATTTGGAATCTCTTTAGGATAGGTGTAACGTTGAAAACTAGCACGTGTTGTAGCTGTTAGTTCTGCTTTAATTTTGTAATCGCTTAAAAACACAGAATAGTACCCAAGTGGTGCTTCTTCGGTAGCTTTATCTACACGGGAACGGTATCCAGAATCTGGTTCTCCTTGCTTTCCAACTTCAGTGATAAGAGGACCATTGGTCGGAAAGGTACCCAATCCTGCCATAGTCCATTCATGTATATGGCTAAACGTACCAACACTTTCAAAAGTAGGTTGGTAACCTGCTTGCCATCCTTCATCTTGATTATCAGGACTAATTTTAACCATACTAAAAGGCATCCAAGGTCCTGGAGCAATCATCCATCTAGAATGCCCAGTTCCTATTTTTGTATCTACATAATCTACTAATCTATTTAATTTTCTCGGGCTTCTTTGAATTTGACCTTTTTCAACAACATTCCCATCTAACAAAATAGCATATGTACTACTTTTTAAAGTGGTGACAGCTTTCATGGGAACTTCGTAAACATTGCGTCCATGTTCAACGGTTTCCCTAAAAATAATTTTATTGTCTAATTTTACAACAACTTCAGAATTCCCTTGAAGATGTTGCATGTCCAATAATAATGGTTGAATTCTTGCGCCATTATCAACAATTTCATAATCGGCTGGTTGTACATTTCTAATAAATGCTTTTTCTGGATTTACTAAGCTAACGCCATTTGGACCCTCTAATTTAATTTGATCAAAAACCAACCAGCTTCCTTCTAAAGTAGTTAACTGAAAACTGTTACCCCCCATTTTCATGATTTCGGAAGGTATTGGAACTTTAATTATTTGTTCTTTAGTATTTACTACTTCTCCTTTTAAAGCTTCTGCATTTAGCCCCTTTTCCAATCTAAACTTCCAAGATTTACCATTTACTGACACCTTTAAATAAGGAGGAGTATCTGGGTTACAATCCAATATGTCTATAACCAACTGCCAATCGCCTGTTTCTGGTTTTTCGGAAATCCCAAAAAGAAGGTTCAATTGGTGTGGCCTTATACCAGATAATTCTGAGGTGCCTCCCCAATAATCTATTGACCCGGGAAGCACGAAAGGAAAATCTGTTTTTTCATTGGAATACCCTACTACGAAAAATCGGTCTTCCCAACCAAAATCATTTTCTAAAAATTTAGTATATCCATTGTCCTCTAAGGCAAATTCAGCACTACTGTTGTTACTTTTACCGATTTCCCATACCAAATTGGTTTGCCCATTAGCTGAGAGGGACAATGCAAACGTTAATAAAAACGTTAGCATCACTGTTAAAAGAAATGTTTGATTGTGTTTTGTTTTCATTATATTATTATTATTATTTAACAAGCGTCTTCTTTCACATATGAAACAATGACTTTAGCTGTAGTATTGCCTTTATTTATTAACTTATAGCTTCCCGTTGCCGCTGGTATAGCAAATGTTTCTGCATAATGAAAGGTTTGAGATTGGTCTTTTAAGTCCAATTCAATGGCACTTCCTTCCACAAGCATTAATACATGGCATTGGCCTAGTGTTTCTATAAACACTTCGTCATCAAACTCATACCTGAAAATATCATAAAAATGATCGGGGTGGGTGGGTAAATGCACTTTTTTCCATCTGGCACCAAATGCCTCAACAAATGGTTTTGAAACTAGGGTTTCTTCTACTACTTTACCTTGTCGTTCAAAATTCAGATTTTTAAAGGCATGCTCTATGTTCATTGGTCGTGGCTGACCATCCATATCCATGCGTTGCCAATCATACATTTTAAATGTAAAAATATAAGGCGTTGCACTAATTTCTAGAACCATATTATTGATTCCTGAACAATGGATAGTTCCATGAGGAATTAAAAATAAATCGTGTCTTTTTGCGGGAAGCTTTTTTACATATTTTTCTACATCTAAAATTTCTTTAGTTTTATAACTATGTTCTAGCGCATTTTTAAATTCTGCTGGATCAATACGCTCTTGAAATCCTAAATATACTTCGGCATTATCTTTAGTATCCAAAATATAATAGGTTTCATCCTGTGTAAAATTTTCTCCGAATTCTTTTTTTATGTATTCTGGTTTTGGATGGCACTGTACCGAAAGATTACCGCCATCAAAAGTATCTAAGAAATCAAAACGGATAGGGAACTCATCTAGGAATCGTTTAGCTGCTTTTCCTAATACATTCTTTTGTTCATGAAACATTAACATATCGAAAGAGACTTCCAATAATCCATTTTCGTCTCCAAAAACCAATCCGTTCTCTGGAACAATCATCTCAAAAGACCAAGCATAATTAGGGACATCAGGATTTAAGCCAGCGAATCTTTCCTTCATCCATTGCCCTCCCCAAATACCAGATTCAAACCAAGGTCTTACCCTGAAATAACTTTTTGAAAGGTTTGATAAACTATTTCTTAAAGCATCACCCATCATCCAAGTTGGATTATTAGGCCTTTGTTGATCTACTACGATTGAAGCTGTAGGTAAAAGTCTTTTCTTTTCCTTATTTAAAACAATCCAATCTACAAAGTAAAAATGCTTATACATTTGCTTATGGTTTTTTATTTTTGAAAAACCAAAATTTGTAATAGCATTGGCTAGCATCCTAAATTTTAATTCATTTTTAGGTAAATCAAAATAGACCAAGTACCCCTCAATATTTGATTGACTTGCACCAGTACCATAAACGATTTTTATATCAGCGTCATTTTCAAATCTAATATTCGCAAGTTTTGAGTCATCAAAATAATCTTTAATATTCAACGTAGTTTTATATCCGAAAATAGGATCGTCACCTCCTAAATAAGGCTCAGCTAAGGCACTTAGCTCTGTTTCAGATTTTAAACATTTGTTAATATCTATAGCATTCACCTTAAGGTCTTTCTTCTTCAGAATTGAAATTAAAGAATCAACTACCTCTGTCCAATCTACTCCAACATAGCCATCCAAAATAACTACCTTTTCATTACTTAGTCTATCGGCTAAAGACATATAACCTAATTCTATCCTGCCTTCAACAATTTGATGAACAGGATTAATATCATATGAATTATTATCTGTATTCTCTTTTTTAACTGGAATTAAAAATTGGCTCGTGTCTCTTTTCATAAAAACTTAATTGATTTAAATATTATTGGCAATCACTCCGTACCTTTTTCTTGTTATAAATTCTTGGTCTTTGTACACCTCGTATACATCCGATTTCAAAATGACATCATATACATGCCCTCGGTATCTAAAACCCTTAAGTTCAGATGCTCCAATTTCATTATTGTAATTGGGATTGACACTAATGGTGCCATCTTCATGCAGCTTTATGCCAAAAATCCCGTACCAAATAGCTTCGAGTGCGGCTCCGGACGATATCTGCATATTTCCACCATTCTTGATTTCGAATGGTTCGTCTGCTCTTGGTGATTGTGGCATATACGGAAAATGGTCTGGTAATAAAGCTATTCTTTTCATTATTTCCCATGCCCTTTGAGATTCTCCATGAGCATATAAACTTTTGGCAATGCCTAAGGGCGAGCCCATGTAGAATCCACCACCACCAAAATCACAATCCAAGAGGTCCCAATGGATTTCATCTTTAGGAGAAATGGAATACATTCCATATTTTCCTAAAAATTCTCCGGACTTAATGTGTGAGGTCAGTTTAAACCGCTCATTGGCTGTAAGTATTGGTGTATTCAACAAATCAAACAAATGAATGGACCATACCATATCTTTTGAGCCATCCTCATACATGTTGTAAAACCATCCTTCTTCATCGTTCCAAAGTTCATTATGAAACGCGTTGGCAATTTCATTGGCCCATTTTTCATATTTTAAGGCATCGGTATCTTTTTTTGATTTACTCCATTGAGCCAAGGTCTTGTAATAATGAATCGCCAACCCGTTGACCACTGGTACGATGTGATCGTAACCGTCAGTTCGTATTTCTATTAACATATCATTAGCATCTCCCATATTGATTAATGGGCCTGAAGTGCGAAATTTGTTGTTGATTAAATCTCCCCACTTTTTCATCCATTCATAAATCGTAAATTCCCCAGCTTTTCTATCCAGTATAGTTATGTCACCGGTATATCTTACATACGATTCAATAAGTGTTTGCAAGGCAAAAGGATCTTGTATGTATAGTATTTGGACAAATTGTTCACCATTTCTGCCAATATAGGAAGACTGCATTTTGCCATAATTCAAAACATCGTTAACAATTGATTCAACAATATTTGGATTTAACATTGCCAAAGCATCTGAAGTAAAAGAAAAGTCCCAAGCCGTGATAATAGGAAACCATCCTACCTGCCAAAATGGATTATGTATAAAATCTTCACGCTCCCACCTGCTTAAATACATAGTACCAATAACACGCTTATAGAGGTTCATCAACTTTTTATTATCAGAACGGAAAGCAGGAAATTTTGATGCTATTGAATTAAATTGCCGGTTGGCATCTGAAATGGCTTCACTAATCCTTTGATTGATATCTGTCTGAAAATATGCCGGAGCTTCTTCGTTCAAATCAGTGGCTTGTATTGCGAAATTTTTAGTAACAGTTGATTTAGGAGGAAGTACCCATTTTATCCCGTTTTCTGTTCTTTCAGATAAATCTGAAGAAAGTGTCATCCTAGCATTCTCAGTATCGACTACAAATGCCTCCTTCCCGATCTGAAAAGGCTTTAAAATCAATTCCAGTTTGGTGTCAGATCTGTTTTTCAAAGTAATGGACATCAATACTTCATCTTTTTTATTAGACACATAAGTTCTAGTCTCTATTCCAAATGAAACCCAATTACCATTTATATTCTTGTGAAAAGTTCCTGTTTTTTCATAATAATGAGGAAACCATGTTTCGTGCTGTGGTACGGTTACATAAGGTGATCCTGGACGAAAGTTCCACCCCAAAGGATCTTGTGCATCCATGGTTTCATGAACATTGTCTTTAATAACAATGCCACTTTTTTTATCTACAAAATCAAAATTAAAGCGATAATTATTTACCACATGCTCAAACTCAAAGCCACTAAAACCTGTTAAAGTATACCTTCTGGGATAAACTTTACCTCTTCCGTTAAAAATCCACAACTGTTCATATTCTTTAGTTGCTATGTTTTTCCTGTCCATAGCAAGATCAACAATAGTAACCTGTTTCGTGTTGAAATTTACTTGTGCCAAGCCTGTTTTAACAGTCAGTATACTAATGGTTATAGCCAAAAAATAATTATAGTTTTTCATTTTCATTTCAAAATTAGTTATATTAGGAATTTCAGATTTGTTAGACTATACTTATTTCAGGATCAGCTTTCTACTAAATTCTTTCTTTCCCATTGTCAATCTAACCAAAAACATGCCACTTGGTAAATTTATGATGATTTTTTTTATTGTATTCATAACTTTAAAAATCAAACTGTTTTATTAAATATTTCTTTTAACTTTTACTTATCTAATGTAATTATTAGTTCTTTAAACTTTTTTTAAATTATTTGAAATAATACCCCAGCACAGATCGTACTAGGGTATTACAATACAAACTAAATTAACTAAAACAATTACTAATTCTATTTAATACCCTGGATTTTGGTCAATTTTATTTCCACTTCTTTCTATTTCTGCAGCAGGAATAGGTAAGAGATATAATCTATCATCCCAATTACGAGTGAATTGCCCAGAAATAGGTCCAAATGTAAAAGACAATGTTCCAAATGCCCCACCAGGCTCATCAACTCCATGAGTTAAAACACTCCAATCCATTAATGAGTTGACAATACCATCAACTTGTTGACCAATAGTTTCAGGAGCTGTTTTCCATCTTAAAATATCAAAGAATCTATGGTCTTCCATATGCAACTCAATGGCTCTTTCATTTCTATAATCTTCAACTAATTGACCACCAGTACTGGTGATATCAGGCATACCTACCCTTGCTCTAATTTGATTTAAATAACCTCTTGCAGCACTCTCATCACCCATAGCTATTTTAATTTCAGCCATGTTGAGATAAAACTCTGTAATTCTAAAAAGCAGTTGCATTTGAGTAGGATCGTCGTTTTGACTAAATCTTACACCTGAAAAATCCATATACTTCTTAGACTGGTATCTAGTTATGGCATCTTTCCCAGGCCAGGTAAATACTTTATCAAAATAGGTAAATCCATCTCGTCCAAAATTATATCCTGTTGGATAACCAAAATGTGATGTGCCCCCACCCAAAGATGAGTAATTTGGGTTTGCTACAGGTTCTATATTCCAATTGTTCCCATTTGGATCTAAAATATGTTCATATGATTCTTGATATCTTAAATCTTCAGTACCGTCGTCTAATTTAATAAGAAATGGTCCAGAACCAGGATACATTATATCATTGTAAAACCTTGGATCTCTATTTTCCCAGAATTTTTGAGGATCGTATCCTGAATCAGGATCCGTTATTTTTTTACCATCACTCATAGGATACATATCAACAAATTTTTGGGTAGGCATTATGGACTGCGTACCATAAGCACCTCCAGGCCATAACATAAAATTAAGTGAACTCCAATAAATTCTGTTTGAGGGCGTATAAGTTCTTGCTAAAATAATTTCATTAGCTTGGTAAGTTGTTTTAAAAGGGATTTTTGAATAATCAGCTGCTAAAGATTTCCCAGAATTCAACACATCCATTGTTGCCGTTTCTGCTGCCGCCCATTTTCCCATATCGTTCCCAACATTATTCAAGGGACTGGCCATATATAGCAACATTTTAGCTTTTAAAGCCTTTGCAGCAGTTGCATTTATTTTACCCAAAACCTCAGGTTGTCCATCTAACTCATTTGCAGCTAAATCACATTCAGAAACAACGAATTGTGCGACTTCGTCATAAGTACTTCTACCTATTTCAAATGAACTCGGATCTCCTAAATCAAAAGAACTTGTAACTAGGGGTACACCGCCATAAATCCGTGATAAATCAAAATATATCCAAGCCCTAATAAATCTCATTTCTCCATTCATTGGAACCAAATCAGATGGATCTAATGAAGAATTTGCTGTTTTTTCAAAATATGAATTGACTTGAGCTATATATTTATAATATTCTTGCCATTGCGCAAAATTTGCAACATTGTCAGGAGTAATATTTCCTTCAACATAATCACGAAATCCATTATAATAGTTATTATTAAGTGGCCATCCATGGGTGCCAAATAACTGACCATTAAAATTTCTGTTCC
>CAMDPE010000034.1 GCA_945903795.1 Lutibacter flavus
CAAAAAAGATGACTTGAAGCATATTTTTATTTTCTGAAGCCGCGCCAAAAATATTATCGGGAACTATGTCAACCAAAGCCTGCAAAGGACCGCTTTCTTTTTGTTTTATGGCTTCATCAGCATATTTTGCAGCATCGCCGCTGTAATTCTGAACCAATTCCTGTCTTGTTTCTGGGGTAATAGAATTTCCTGGTTTTATAATATTTACCAACAACAATCCTATTGAAACTGCAATTACTGTGGTTGCTAAATAAATCCCGATGGTTCTACCTCCCATTTTGGAAAGTTTTGAAATATCTTTTAAATCGGAAACGCCTTTTATAAGTGATGCCAATATTAAAGGCACTGCAATTAATTTTAATGAATTGATAAAAATAGTGCCTAAAGGCTTTATCCAATCCCTAACAATCTCACTTCCTCCATCAAACTGTGTCATTATGAGTCCAACTAAAACACCCAAAACCATTCCAAGCAAAATTTGCCAGTGCAATGCTATTTTTTTCATTCAAATTTTGTTATTAATATTAATTTTATTAAAAAATACTTATGGCTACCTGGGGTTTCAAACAATATTTCTTAAAGTTTTCACTTTTCACTCGTTTAACCAAAATTATTCTTTAGTCAATATGCATATTTAATTACAATAGGACAATATAAATCAATTTAAAGGAAAAATATAATAATCAAATGAGATAAGGTAAATAATATTCACACATACAAGATCATTAAAAAACGAATTTTGCAACAGCTCTTATAAAACCTTTATGTATTTATACTTTATGATTTAGTATTAATCAATCTATAAATTAATAGGGCCGCTCTTTTGGTTAAATCTTTAAAATAGGTAAGATCCATATTTTCATTGGTTGTATGCGAACCACTACCCATCGTTCCTAATCCATCCAAACAATCGAGATTATCTGCAACAAAAGAAATATCACCAGCCCCTCTTTTTCCGGGATCGTAGGCAGCAACAACCCCTTGGTTCAAATCCTTGCTTACACCATCCAATACGCTTAAAACAGCATAATTTCCTGGTGTTGGTTTCATGGAAGGGTATTTCAAATCAAAGCTGATGGAAGCTTTTGTTTGAGGTAAATTATTCGAAGACACTATCTCTTTCATTTTATTCACAGTAGCTTCAATTTGCTCATTTGAAAGACATCTTATATCGCCTTGAACAATTGTTTCTTGCGGAACAATATTACTTTTACCATAAGCGAAACCTTTAGATTGCTTCTCCTCAAAGCTCAGTGAAGTGCCACCAACGACCATTGACGGATTAAATGTGAGGTTTTTTTCTTGAAGCTCATTGTAAAATGAAGATAAAATTCGTGACATTTCAAAGATGGCTCCAGCACCAACTTTTTCAGTAAAAATTCCAGAGGAATGGGCCCCAACGCCCGATGTTTTTAAAACCCAGCTTCCTGAACTCCTTCTTGCGACAGTTGCATAATTTAAACCGGAAGAACCTTCAAATCCTAAAGCAATGTCACTTCTTTTGGAGGCCTCAATTAAATCTCTCCTGCTTATGCTCACAGGATCTCCAACACTTTCCTCATCTCCTGAAAATGCAACAATAATTTGAGTGTTTTTTAAAAGACCTGCTTCATATAATGATTTCAATGCCGCATAAATAATAATATTTCCGCCTTTCATATCATCAACGCCAGGTCCGTAAACAGTATTCCCTTCTCTTTTAAATTCCTGAAATGGGCTGTCTTCTTCAAAAACAGTGTCCAAATGGCCTATAAGCAATAATTTTTTTCCCTTTACATTTCCTGTATTTATTTCGCAAAACAAATGTCCTGCGCGATTTACTTCTTCTGGCATGGAAATCCAGTTTGCTTTAAATCCAATAGATTCAAATTCGCTGGCAAGAATGTCCCCAACTTTTTTTACACCGCTTGAATTTAAGGTTCCACTATTGATATTTACAATTTTTTCCAATAAATCAATGGCATCATCATTATTTTTATCAATGATGTCAATTACTTTTTTTTCATTTTTAGATAATTCTTGTGATTGAACATCAAAAGATAAGATCACTATTATTAGGAAGAAAATAATTTTTGAAATTTTCATAATAAATATTTTATTGATTCAGTTTACCAGTTCAGCTTCTGATAAAGTTATAAGAAATACCCGTTTAATGGCTACTGATCTATTTCTATTAAGATATCATTCGTCTAAGGAATGTATCCTTCCAGATTCTTTAATCATTTTTTTGAATAACAATGCTTTCTCTGATTCTTTAAATGAAGGAGCTAACACTTCTTTTAATTGAATCATATCATTGATGGTTTCTTCATTATGTTCAATATTATCAAAGGCCGTTTTAACCTTTTTATTTTTATCAACTGAGATAATTGTTCTTTATACTTTTTTTAAAAGTACTGTTTTTTTGAGCATAATTATTTATTTTTAATATGGTTTTCATTATTTATTAATAAGTGAATAATTTCACAGTAGCAGTAGTTGATTAAAAAAGAGGTTGTTTAAAAAATGATCAAACAACCTCTTTAATTAACAAAAAAGTTTAAATTTATTGATTTACTTGCGTTTTTACAAATAAATCAGGTATCGGACTTGGCGAATTTGAATTTCCATTTATTTCATCTTGGGCTATTAAAAACCTTTCTGGATATAAATTTCCTGCATTGATAGGAATTTGTAAAGCAATGCTATTATCCGTGGCGCGAATTCTTCTGAAATCATCAAAAGGGACTAATGTTGCAAAACAAGATACATATTTTTCTTCCATAATTTCTCTTAGTAAAGCTTTATCAGCTGTGATATTGTCAGCATTTTCAATACCACCGGCAGCAAAATCAGTAGCTATATAACTATCATATTTAATAGGGAGCGTTGCATCTCCGGCAAAAGCATTTCCGGTTGCCAAATAGGCTCTTAAAGCATTTAATCGGGTAAGGCCTTCATTAAATCCGGAGGATCTAAATCCTGCTTCTGCTAAAATCAGTAGATTTTCTTCATAACTCACTAAAGGCATTTGTGCATTTGCAGCACTTAATCTATTGCTTTTAATTCCTGTCTGATCCAGTGTTAAATAGTCACGCCTTCTGCTTTCATTGGTTTTAGCATTATTTCTTGAAGTGGCGTTTGTGGCATTCAATAAATTGTCGTTAAAAGACCCTAGCGATGTAAGGTCACCAGATCTGCTTCCGCTTAAAATTAAATTGTACAAATTGCTATTTTCATTCGTAGTGCCATAACCGCTATATGCACCTGCATATCTAAGCGAATTGTTTTTTGAATTAACGCCCAAAAGTGCATTTTGGTAAGCTTCTCCGTATTCTCTGGTCATCATATAATATCTTGCTTTTAACGTATAGGCCACTTGAATCCAAGAAACCGGATTTCCGCCCAATAAAATATCATCTGTAAATCTGCGGCTTGTTGCCACTGAACCTAATTGGTCAATTGCTGTGTTCAGCAATACTTGAGCAGCTTGATATACATCAGCTTGTTTGTCAAAAGCTGCATTTTGCTCAATACCAACTTGAGAATACGGGATGTCTCCAAACATGGAGGCCATGCTTCCAATTCCGTGTGCTTCAATTATATTTGCGATTCCTTTTACCAAGTCATTTTGTGAGTTTTCTTGAATAATATCATTTTGGGTCATAATTCCGTGATACATGAAAGCCCATATATCATTAGAATCTTCTGGTGCAATGATGTAATTGTTGATACGTCCATACAAATTTCCTGTACCTCTCATTTGACCTGTCCAAAATTGGGAAATACGCATTAAGTGACCAGATTGGATTTGAACATCAGCCAATTCCATACTTTTTAACAGTAATTCAGCCGGAACGTCTGTAGATACGTTCGGGTCTTCGTTTATATCTAAATACTTCTCGCAACCAAGAAAAGTTAGCAGCAATGAGACATAAATTATATTTTTAAAATATTTTTTCATCATGATCTTTTTTAATAGTTAATATTAATTCCAAAAACAACTGATTTTGAACTTGGATTGGTAAAATATTCTACCCCTTTTCCTACACCTGTTCCAAACTGGTTCACATCCGGGTCAATTCCTTTAATCTTAGTCCATAACGCCAAGTTTCTTCCTGTTACAGAGAAATCAATAGATTCCAATCCTGTTTTTTTAATAAAATTTCCTTTTAAGCTGTAATTTAAACTAATTTCTCTTAATCGTGTCCAGCTAGCATCACCTATGGCAAATTCATTAATTACAGAGCCTCCAAAACCTCCTCCAAGGCTTGTGTACCAACTTTCATCCAACAATACAGGACCTGCGCCATAATCTGCAATATTTCCACGAACCGTAGAGCCGGCAGTAATAGTAGTCCCTTTATAATTCTTTAAATCTTGGGTAAGCGTAACTTCATTGCCAACATCGGCGTGTGTGCCAAATCCATAAAGTACATATCTTGTGCGTTCTGCAAGATCATTTCCTTGGCTTGTTTCAAACAATACATTAAATGAGAAATTTTTATAATTTGCGCGTATCCCTGCGGCACCTCTCCAATCTGGATTTGGATCACCTATAACTTTGTCGCCCGAGGTGTCTAATTTAGGAAATCCGTTGGCGTCTAAATCAAATGAGCCATCGCTATTGCGCATAGCGGCGCTTCCTAACAAAACACCAATAGGCTGCCCAACCACTGCGCTTGATTTAATGGATGATCCTGAGGTAAAATCAACCGAGGCCACACCAGCCAAATCTGTAACTTCACTTTTATTGGTTGAAACATTTCCATAAAAATTAGCGGAAAAATTATCCTTTTTTACGAAATCATAATCAAATTCAAATTCATAACCTTTATTTTCAAGTGAGGCTACATTCCCCAAAAAGCTATCGAATCCTGATGATGGGTTTAAAGAAATTGGCAGTAACATATCATTTGTTTCATTAAAATAATAAGTTCCAGACAATTTTAATTTATTTCTAAAAAATCGAAAATCTAAACCGGCTTCATATTCTTTCTTTTTTTCAAATTCCAAATATGGATTCCCTTGATCATCGTTCAATCTAAAACCGCCTCCGAAAGCAGTTAATGAAATTCCGTCTGAATATCCGGAATAGGTTGCTGTTTCATAACCTGTTTCCCAACCGTGTGGATCCGGCGCCAAACCAACTTCTCCATAAGCCAATCTAACTTTAGCAAATGATAGCGGACTGTCGTTATCTAAATTAAGTAAATTACTCCATTTAAGGCCAGCTTCAACACTTGGATAAACGATAGATTTTGCGCTTGATGAGGCATCTTCATAGGTTAATCCTAAATTTAAATTTAATAAATCATTATAATCAAAACTGGATTGCCCGTAATAACGAACATTTCTTATTCTTCTGTTTTGTTCTTGCTCATCTATATTTGAGGCAATTGATGGATTGATTAACCTGCTGTTAAACAGAAAATCAATGGCTTCAACATAAATTTGCTTTCTTTGTCTATCGCTAAAAGCACTTCCCAAAGTAACTTTTGCAGAAAGATTTTCCGCTAAATTAAAATTCATGAGGGAAATAAAATCGGTGGAAATTTCGGTATTTTTATAAATCTCATTCTGATACCTTCCATTCGTAGCACCATCTCCTGAGAACAATGGAAAAAAGTAAACCCTGTCATCATTATAAGTATCCAATCCACTTCTTACCACAAAATTTAGCCAAGGAGTTGCTTGAATATTAAAATCTATCGAGCCTAAAACGCGATCTACTTTTGTATCGCTTTTTTGTTCATTAATAGTCCACAAAGGATTGTTGTAGGTTGGATTGGTTGTATTTCCTAAATATCTCCTATAACTTCTGTGTCTTAAAGGCGTTGGATTTCCTTGGCTGTCATAATAAGTTCCAATATAATCACTAATATCAAAATCGGCTGGATTTCTTAACAAACCTAAATAAATACCGGCAGTGTTTGATCCTTGTTGTATTCTGTTTGACGAACTGTTGATGTATGATACTTTTGCTGAAGAGCTTAACCAATCATTAAATTTGTAAGTATTTCCGAAAGTAACTGTATTTTTAAAATAGGTGCTTTGTTTCATAATCCCTTCTTGATTAAGATGCGAAGCGCTAAAATAAAAAGTCCCTTTTTCAGTTCCTCCCGATAAATTTAACTTGACATCCTGCGCCATACCATTTTGAAAAACTTGGTCAAAATTACTGTCTGTATAAACATTTTGTGAGTTTTTCTTTGTTATTGGGTAGTATAAAGAGCCGTCAGCGGCTTCAAAATATTGCCCAGTAGTGTTTACGGTATCTTCACCGCCGGCACGACTTGAAATTTTGTCTCCCCAAGAATTGGCCGCTGTGGCATTATAAATTCCGTTTGACCCTTGGCCATAATTTGTTTGTAATGAATGTTTTCTATTTATTTCATCAATTGAAAGCGTGGTGGCTATTGAAGCTTTTAATTTACCAGCTTTCCCTCTTTTTGTGGTAATTACAATAACGCCACCTAAAGCTTGTGATCCATATAATGAGCCTGCGGATGCACCTTTAAACACTTGAATAGATTCAATATCATCAGGATTGATGTCATTTAAACGCGACTGTTGGGAAACTCCTGCGTCTAAACCACTTGCCAAACCTTCCAAATTGCTGTTGTTAAGTGGAATTCCGTCAACAACTATTAAAGGTGCACTTCCATTGATAGAACTTACGCCTCTTATCTGAATGTTAGAGCCCGCTCCAGGATCCGCACTGGTTCCAGTAATTGATAAACCGGCAGCCTTTCCGGCCAAACTGTTAATTACGGTAGGTTCTTTAGCTCCTAAAACACTTTCTGCATTAATAACGGAATAAGAGGAAGCTACATCATCCCTTTTTTCCTTAAATCCCAGTACAGTCACCACAACCTCATCTAAGGCTTGGGCGTCTTCTGATAACATAATTTCTATGGTAGATTTATCTCCAACAGCCACTTCTACTGAAGTATATCCTATAAAGCTTACCTTTAAAATAGCATTGTTATTTGGTGCATTGATGGAAAATTTTCCATCAAAATCAGTTGTAGCCCCTATGGACGTACCTTTTACAACTACAGTGGCACCAGGTAATGGTCCGGTATTATCCCTAACAGTCCCATTAACTGTACGTTGAGCTAACATATAACTGCTAGAAAGCAATATTGTTAGCATGCATAAAAATAGTTTTTTAATCATGTTAATTTGGTTTTAGTTAATATTCATTGTTTAATATAATATTCATCATTTGTTCGGCTGAAATTCTCCCGATAAGTTCAATAGAATCTTTAGGCGTAGCATCACCAATCTCATAAGTAATTCCTACAGCATTGTGCCCATATAAAAACCATCCTTTAGAAACAGGTTGTTTGCTGTTGCTGGATTGTTCATTTACTTTATAATTGGGGATATTTTTTTCTAGTGCTTTAAACCAATCGATTTCAAAATTTGGTATTGCAGCTTCCTTTCTGGTTTTGTTCGTATAAAAAACATCATACCAGGTAGAATGGAAATCCAATCCCAATAAGATTTTTTTATTTTTTCCGGTATTTTTGGCAATAAATTCAACAACTTGTTTAATTTCAGGCTGGTTATAAACAGACCAGTCTCTATTTAAATCTATTCCTCCTGCATTGTGGCGCCAATGACCTAAATCAACCCCATCAGGATTTACTATTGGAAAAGCTAAAATTCTGTATTTATTTAAAAATTCATTGGATAATGATGAATTTTCTATAATTGAAGTCAAAAAACTTTGAAAAGCATAATATCCTGTTACTTCAGGAGGATGTTGGCGCGTTAACAATACAATAAGATCTTTATTTTTTTTGCTGCCTTTATAAATGTCCAATACCGGCAAATTTTTACCCAATAATGATTTTCCGGCACTTTTTATTTTTACAAAATCTTTTTTGTTTTCGGCTAAAGCAGTGTACCAATTTTTCACATCAGTTGATGATTGAATTTCTTGGGCCGCAACGGTAATAGGATTTTTAGTTAAATTTAATTTAATGGTCACAATACTGTCATTTCTGAAGATATTTGAAGAATCTATGGCACTCCAACTATTGTCAACCTTTAACTTTGGTAGATACCTGTGTTTATATCCCTTTGGATATTAAAATTTAAAATAGAAGGGTTTTGTACTATTCGACCAGGTTTTAAATGCATAATATCCACTATTGTTAATTGGCTCATTTTCAGGAATTATGGTTACTAAAACAGTACTGTCATTTTCTTTTGTAAAATCATTTAAACGCGCGCCGTCAAATTCATTGCTTGCATAAACGCCTATATCTTTTATGAAATATGTTTGTTTTTTTTGCAAAGCAATAGGCTTTGTTTTTGTGTCAACAGGTGATATAAAATTCACTTGCTTTGCAGAATTGCAGGCTGCAAGAAAAAACAAACTTAAAATTGCTGCGAAATAAATTTTTTGTCGAAAAATCATTTTCATTATAAATATTTAAATGTTATTCTAAAATACCAAGATGAATTATTCTGCCTCCGCTCATATTTGCCGGATTTGTGCTTTTTCCAATTACAATGCCGTCTTCAGGAGCCACATATTCCTTTATAATTTCCCCAAAGGCATTTCTGACTAGGGCGATTTTTTCGCCTTTGGCCAGTTTTTGATTTAAATCAACCATAACCTCCAAAAATCCGCCTTCTTCCATATAAATCCAATATGATTTTTTGCAATAGGTAGCTTTGTCTTCCAATTTTTGAAAATCAACAGTTCCATACATTTGAAGCCAGCTTAACGTATTCATAATCCCATTGTAACCACGCTGAATCATCTCTTCTTGATAAACTTGTGGATTGCCATATTCAACGGTTATGGTTGGCGTGCCTTTTAAGGTTGATTCTGCTCGCATAGTTCTCGCAGAAGTTGAACCCACAGAAGCTTCTTTGCCATTCAAAATAATATCAGGCTGTTGAAGTTTAGCCAGTATTTTTAAAGTGTCATTTGATAAATCTGCTCTGGCATACATAGAATTAATCCTTCCGAAACTCGCTGTATGAAAATCAATATGTATGTCAAATGCTGGTAATACTCTTTCAGTTATTTTATAAACATATTGATTACTGCTGTTCCCGTTTTTCTTTCCCGGAAAAATTCTGTTCAAATCTTCCTGATCAATAAAATTTCTTTCATCTGATTGTACAGAAACTGAATTTAAGCCAGGAATTCCAATGATTCTCCCTTTTAGCAATTTGGGATCAATTGATTCCGCCAAACGATGAATAATTGCAATTCCATTTAATTCATTTCCATGAATTGCGGCAGTTAAACCCAAAGTTGGCCCGCTTTCGTTTCCTTGAATTAAAATTATGGGTACCAACATGGGCAAATCGTAGGTGTTTGTTCCCATTTCTAACCAATAGTGTGTTGTTCCAACTTTGGCGCTATCTAATTCATTCAAATTTTTAATGATGGGAATTTTCACCTGACTATTACCTGCAAATGAGGTGGATAGCAACAGAGAAAAAAGAATAAGCTTAAATAATTTCATATAGTTACAATGCTAAAATTGGTAAAACATAAACATACATCAAAATTGTTAACAAAATCACGAAAAATAAGTTAAGCCCAAAACCGCACTTTGCCATTTCTGGAATGGTCACTCTGTTACTTCCAAAAATAACCGCATTTGTACCAGAGCCTGATGGCAACATAAATGAAAATGAGCAAGCAAATGTTGCAGGAATCATCAGTAATAAGGGATTCATTTGCGCTGCAATTGCCATGGAAGCCAATACTGGCAAAAAAATATTTGCCGTGGCCGTATTGCTGTTGATTTCTGTAATAAATATCATCATTGTAATAACAATAACTAAAACCAATATTGATGGATATGAACTAATAAAACTTAATTCTTGTCCTATAAAACTGGCCAATCCCGTTTGGCTAAAGGATTCGGCAATTGCATAACCGCCACCCACAATCATCACTACACCCCAAGGCACTGTTGAAGCTGATTTCCAATCCAGTAACCTTTTATGCTTGGATATTTTTTCTCCGGAAGGAATTGTAAACAATAACAATGCGGAAAGTATAGAGATGGTAGAATCGTGCACGTAATCTTCGATATTTAATAAAGAAGACCAACCTGGAATAATAAAACTATTTAGTTCAATATCTCTTCTGAATATCCATCCCAATGCAGTAAAAACAAAAACAAAAAGTACACGTTTTTCCATAATCGACATTTTTCCGATACCCCTAATTTCTTCATCAATAATTTCTTTGCTTCCAGAAAAATTACCGCTTATTTTAAAATATTTAATCAGATAGAACCACGTTAACGGCAATGAAATTAATACTAGAGGAACCCCAATCTTCATCCATTCCAAAAAATCAATCTCAGGCAATTCCGGAAATAACTTGGCAACAATTCCTGCAAAAACCATATTGGGAGGCGTGCCAATCAAACTTCCTGTGCCTCCAATGCTTGCGGAATAAGCAATGGCCAACATTAATGCCAATCCAAAATGTGGATTTCTTTCTTCGTTATGCTCTTCCTTATCAACAATCGCCAAGGCAATAGGCAACATAAGAAGCGCAACCGCAACATTCGCAATCCAAAAAGAAAGAAATGCAGTGGCAATCATAAAACTTAGCATAATTTTTCTTCGACTTGTACCTATTTTTTTGATGATATACAAGGCAACTCTTTTATGCAGACCACTTATTTCAATCGCCTTTGCGAGAAAAAATCCTCCCAGCAGCATCAATACATAATTATGACCATAATTTTCGGATACAGCACCCGCGTCAAGAATTCCTAAAATAGGAAATAGCGCTACCGGAATAAAAGCAGTTGCATAAATTGGAATACACTCGGTAACCCACCAAATGGCCATTAAAAGCGTAACTCCCAATGCTTTTGCAGCTTCAGGTTTCATTCCTTCAGGCGGGGTTATAAATATTGAAATCATCAATATTAAAATACCGGCCCAAAATCCTATTATTTTCGATTTATCCATTTGTCAAATTCAAGTTTTTTATTACAAATATTTTATTATTATTTATCCTATAGAAAACATTGTAATAATATCGCAATGTAATTGTTAAATTCTATCGTGATACATCATTATTAAAAACGTGATGAATTCTGATATTATAAAAAAAAACGTTTTTTTTTAATATCTGTATATCAGTGTTTTATGCGGTATTTTGAATTTTAAATCATTCTTTGTTTAAGATTTATACAAGATGTAATATTTGATTTTTTTGGATTTTAGATAAAAAAAACATTAATTTACGTTTTTAAAATAAAAAAATGTCTCAAAATAAAGTATCTGAAAAAAAAATAATACCCATTGAACAAGAGGAATTGTTGTTTCTAAGAGCGTCTATTATCCAAGTTTATGGTTTGAAAATTGATAGTCCTGGAGACAAATCTTCCTATGGACCTTTAGCTAGAGATATAACCGAAAAACTTAATATAGGAGCAATAGAACAACGTCATTCTCCTGGATTATTACATAAATTATTACACGACGAAGGACATAATAGGGATTTTATTGATACGTGTTATCGTTATATTACCGACAATAAATATGATAGAGAGGGTTTTTTGAATGTAAATGGATTTCATAAGAAACAATTCGATACGTTAAAGCTTAATAAAATATTGGAAAGAAGCGTTTGGAGAAAAAGATTTGTTATTCTACTAGTTATTTTCGTAATTAATATCGTCCTAACTTCTATTTATTACGGGGTGTTTTTATATAATGAATCCAATAAACCAATTATTTGGAACATTTCAACAGCCTGGAATTCTGGATCGAATACTCATGATGTTTTTCTGGAAAATTTTGTAAAAGAAGTTAAAGAAGAAACAAAGGGTAAATTAGTTATCAGAATATACCCAGAATATCAGTTACCTACTTCAAATGGGCATAATCAAAGCAAGGAAGAAGTGTTTGAGGCTTTGAAAGATGGCTCAATAGAGATGATCCATTCTGGATCAATTATTAATTTTACAAAATATCCTGCAGAAATTATGTTTTCTTCTATACCTTTTGGTAAAAATTACGAACAAATGACTTCATGGATGGCAAAACCAAAAATTAAAGAAGAACTAAAATATTTATTCATAGATGAAGGAATTCTTACTTTTCCTGGCGGACATTCTGGATTACAGTATGGCGGCTGGTATAAAGAATTACCAATAAATGAAGATTTTTTTAAAGGAAAAACGGTTCGTTTCGCAAATTTAGCGGGTTATCTTTTAAGTCAGCCGTCTATTGGCGCAAAATTAAAGCCTATGATGCGCTATCAATTTGAAAGTATGGTAAATCATATAGATTTTGATGTAGTGGAATGGCAGAACCCTGAAGAAGATTTAAAATTGAATATGAATCTCAAAGGATTTAGATATTATGATTCAAGTAATTGGAATGAACCAAATGCCATGTTTCGTTTTTATCTTAATAAAAATGCGATTAATCAGTTACCCAAAGATATTCAAAAAACGCTTCTTGGAATAATTGATAAAATTGGACAGAAAAAAATATTTTCAGAAAATACAGTTAAAAGACAACTAGCAGAAAATATTATAGAAAATTCTGTAGTACCAAATAGTAATACCAAAATTAAAATTTTTAATTTGCAATATGATTGTCCAAAAATATATGAGTTTTTAAAAAAAGAAAATGACATTTTTTTATTTAAATTTGTTTCAGAACACCCAGAAACGAAATGGTTATATGATGATTACTATAACTCAAAATTGGAAATCGTCAGCAAAAAGTAAAACTAAATTGTTAAAATCAATCCGCTTTTTATAGACGATTTACAGTTTATAAAAAAATGTAATTATTTAAGAAGTAGTAATGAGGCAATAAAAAAGGACCACTATAATTAGCAATCCTTTTTTAGGGTTTAATTTATTTCTTACTAAAAATTTAACTTTTACCTAAGCCAAAAGTAGTTAAAAGATAACTTATTAATTTTCAGAGGTTAATATGTTATTAACAACTTTATTCACAAAATTATTAATAATAATTTTGTGAATAAAGTCTGATTTACAAATCTTTTTAACTCGCCCTTTTTCATTTTATGTTGAACTAGTGTCAGGAAAATTGTGGTAAATTAAAGTAGATGATACAAAATAGCTACTCAATTTCTTGTATGGAATTTTTTGCTCTCCCCTGTTACTAGAAGTTGCAACCAACTTTTCGTAAAATTACTGTTTACTGAGGTGAACAAATATATTTAAACTAAAAAATTGTAAAAATCAGCTTTACTTTTTGCTAAGATTTACAAAATTTTATTCATTGCTGTCAGCAGTTTTTTTTAATTTATGTCGAAGAATTTCAACCAACATTGGTAATAAAGACAAACCTATAATTCCAAAAATTACCGTTTCAAAGTTATTCTTTACAAAAGCAAGATTGCCAAAAAAATAGCCAAGAAAAACTAAACTTAAAACCCAGATGATTCCTCCTATCATATTAAAACGAATAAATTTTCCATAAGTCATATTACCAATTCCGGCTACAAATGGTGCAAAAGTTCTAATTATAGGAACAAATCGAGCAATAATTATGGTTTTTGGACCGTAATTTTCATAGAATTTATTGGTTTTTTCAATATATTTTGGATTTACAAGCTGCTTTCCGTTAAATTTCCATTTGAGCAATTTTAATCCCACATTCTTACCAAGCATATAATTCGTAGCATCTCCAAGAATTGCCGCTATAATCAATAAAAAAAGGATGATCCAAAGATTTAATTCCGCTGTTTGTCCAATATCATTTTGCACTCCTGCACAAAACGCTCCAGCCGCAAACAGAAGTGAATCTCCGGGCAAAAAAGGCATTACAACAAGCCCCGTTTCAATAAAAATTATTAGAAAGAGAATTGCGTAAATCCACAAACCATAATCTATAATCATATTAAAAAGATGATTATCTAAATGTATAAGAAAGTCGAGTAAATTATTAAAAATTTCCAAATTAGTAAGAGTTTTTTATTAAATAAATGTCAAATATAACCATAGAATTTCGATCAACGGAAGTGCTTCGTTAAAAATTCTATAATTAAAAAACCTTTAATCAAAATCATATTTGAGTCTGCACTGAAAAGACGTACCTCTTGGGAAAAAGCAAACTAAGTGGCTGCTGGTATTAAGCAATAGCTTAAATCTAGCTTTAGTATAAAACCAAAATTTAACGTAACTTTTGGAAGTGGTCCCATATTTATTATCTTTTTTTTGAATACTTTCACCGAATGAAATTTACCCTAAAAAATAAATCTAACTATTATCTTTCGAAATGAAAGAATGGTATGAAAATATACGCGCTACTGTTATACATTGGTCTCATTCGAAATCTTCAGTTTGGGCAATGTTTTTTTGTGCTTTGTTAGATGCGTGTTGTTTGCCATTGCCGACCCCGATGTTTTTTATTTCGTTAGTCTTGTTAAATATTCCCAACGCATATAAATATGCAATATATGCCGCTACCGGTGCTTTAGCAGGCGCTGTTATTGGATATGCAATAGGTTATTTTGCTTGGTTAAATACGAATGGCGAATTTACTAAATTTGCGTTGTTTGCTTTTGATTATGTTCCCGGGTTCTCTGTTGAAACGTATTCTTTAATAAAGTATGAGTTTGATAAATGGAATTATTGGATATTATCGATTGCATCATTTTTACCTATCCCATATAAAATTTTTTCAATTTCATCAGGAGTCTTTCATATTAATTTTATTGCCTTTTCTTTAACAACTTATGTTAGTAAGATTCTTACATTTTACGGATTGGCATTCTTAACAATAAAAATTGGCGAAAAAGTAAAAAGCTTAATCAAAGTTCATATGAAACCAATTGCACTTATTGCTTTTGCATGTGTTGTGATAGGTATTATAGTTGTTAAAATTTTATAGATTTATATATTTTTTCGTCCTGAAATAAATTTGCTTTTTTGTGAAAGCCTATGCGCTTTTGCTTGTAATATCCCCAATTGTAAGATAACATTAAAGAAGACATTTTTTAATCTTTCCCTTTTTCTAAGGATTTCAACAATACCTTGCTCAAATCTTGCGTATAAAAAAAGGTTCCAAGATTATACATCTTGGAACCCTCAGTAAAATCTTATAAACAAAAAAGCCTTAACAAATTAATGTTAAGACTCGTTTTGCTCCCCTTCTTGACAGAAGCTGCAGCTGGAATTCAATAATTCAATACGCAATTATAAGAAAACTAAGCAGTTAACTTTTTATCATTCTAGAAGATAACCAACTTCTCGTAAATTTACCTTTACTTGAATATGTTATTTTTAATAAACAATATCTAAGTATAGGTCCAAATTAGTTTGAAACCATAAAATTATTGTAATATGGCTAACAACCTTTATTATAAGTTAATTGAGGTTCCTGCCATCACATTATAAATTTTATTATTCATTTTGATAGTAACATTGATGGCGCTTGTATTGGTAGCGCTGTTTTTATCTACAGCGAATTTCAGATTTCTAAATGCATTGATGTAATCTACCAAATCAATTTGTTTGGTGTAATAAATGGTTTGATTGTTGGCCAATATTTTAAAGAATTTTTCGGTTTCGTCCCATTTTTTTTGGTCGGTTCCCATCTCCCAACTGTGTCCCCAAATATCCAACACTGCCAATTCTTTGGTTTGCAAAAAATCATCAATTATTTTGTAAAACAACTCCAATTCCTTTTTATCTTTTTCAGGTTGATTGGGTTCCCAATATGCCTTTGCAAATTGATGCATCGTTGGAAACCATCTTAAAAAATCTTTTGGAATTTCAAAATTATAGGAATCACCAACTGTTCTGGCATATTCAATTCCCAATCCGTTCATAGCCTCAATTACGGCATCGTTGGTATTACCAAAAGGATAGGCCATTCCTCTCACGGGATAGCCCATTATGCGTTCAAGCTCTTTTCGATCTTCCAAGATTTCATAAATAACATCTATTTTAGAAATATCAGGTAAATTTGGATGATTAGCCGTATGAACAGAGACCTCATGACCGGTATAAAGGGACTTTATTTCGTCTTTATTTAGATAGTTGAAATAGATGTTTGATCCTAATTTGTTGGAATTCAAATGGAAAGTTCCAACAAGATGGTACTTATTCATCAATTTTACCAATTCTCTGTCTTGTATTGCCCCATCATCATAACTCAAGATTAGCGCTTTGGTTTTGCCTTCCGGAAAAAGCATTTCAATTCTGACAGCACTTTTAGCGATTTCCGAATTGGTTTGCGCAACAGCAGAAAAAGCGATAAATAATAGTAGTAAAGTTGTTGTTTTCATTGTTTAAATTTTAATTATCTAACCATTTTTTAAAATCATTAACGCGATCCCGGCTTACAATTCTGGCATCATTCTCCAAAAATTTTGTTGCAATAGAAAGCCGACTATTAAAATAAGTACTCACTTTTTCGATGGATTGAATATGGAGAATTATTTTTCTGTTGATGCGGAAGAAATTTTTAGGTTGCAACATGGTTTCCAGTTGGTCCAAGGTATAATCAATCAGATGGTGATTTCCTCTGTTAGTTACTAAAAAAGACAGACTTTCTTTG
This sequence comes from Lutibacter flavus, assembly GCA_945903795.1. Taxonomy (GTDB): domain Bacteria; phylum Bacteroidota; class Bacteroidia; order Flavobacteriales; family Flavobacteriaceae; genus Lutibacter; species Lutibacter flavus_A. The sequence goes on from CAMDPE010000034.1 coordinate 16,537, forward strand.
GTTTCAAAATGATGAATTTCTTCGATTGGAATGGTATCAATGGTTTGTCCTAATTTAACTAAAAAACGCGTTTTATATTCTTTATTCAGTTGCTGATAAGCTGTTGCAATAATGGAAATAAGGTCGTTGTTTACTAATTTTTGTTGCTTTTGGAACTTTTCCATAGCAAATTGTAAATCTATTAAAGCGATGGGTTTCAGTAAATAATCGATGCTGTTTTGCTTGAAAGCCTGAATGGCATAATTGTCAAAAGCAGTGGTAAAAATAATGGGAATCTCGAGTTGAATTTGATTGAAAATCTCAAAACTGTTGCCGTCCGCCAAATGAATGTCCATAAAGATTAAATCGGCAGTTAAACCTTCCTTGAAAGCAGTTACCGAAGTTTTAATTGTGTCAAAATACTTAATTACAGTTATAGATGGGTCTATTTTCTGCAAAAGAACGGTTAAATGTTCTGCCGATAATTTTTCGTCTTCTATAATTACAACTTTCATCTGGATCTATTTATTGTTTTTTATTGGTCAGATGGAACGCCCAGTTAACCTTCATAATATTTAAATAATTAATTTATTGGCGTTTCATTTTTTTTGTATTAAAGGCAAAATTACTTTAAAAATTTCTCCGCTGTTGGAAACGATTACTTTTTCGTCGGTAAAAAAGGAATAGCGTTGTTCAATATTTTTCAAACCTGTTTTAGTGCTGTCTGAAACGTTGCTTCTTGGCAAAATTGGGTTTTCGATGATTAATGAATTGTTATGGGTATAAATTAAAACTTTTAACGGATTTGCTTGTGAAGTTTCGTTGTGCTGAATGGTATTTTCGACCAGCATTTGCAAACACATCGGCAATAAAAAAGCTGATTTTTGGCTTTCCTCTATTTTTATTTCAAAAAGAACACTGTCTTCAAATCGTATTTTTTGCAAATAGATGTAATGATTTATAAAATCCAATTCATCTTGTAAAGGCACCAATTCAGCATTTTTGGTATCCAAAACATAGCGATAAACTTTGGCTAATTCATTGATAAAATTGGCAGCTTTGTCCTGGTTTTTATAAACCAACGAAGTTAAAACACTCAAATTATTGAACAGAAAATGGGGATTCAATTGGTTTTTTAAGTTTTGTAATTGCGCATTGGCACTTTCGGTTTTGTATTTTTCGACTTCAAGCAAACTGTTTTTTAAGGCATTAAAAAATTCACTTCCAATTTTGACAGCCAAAAGCGCAAGCGTAAAAAGAATTGCAGGCGGAAAAATTTCTATCATTTTACGATTTAGAATCCTCCCATCTCCAAACCTTAATTGATGCATCAAATACATCAAAACAAACAAGGCAATTGAGGTAAAAACAACTGAAAGTAAACTCTGAATAACCAACCTTTTTTTTGCATTTTCAATCCAAGGATATCTCTTATTTAGAAAGTTGTCGATAGCTTCATTTCCTTGCCAAATAATCAGTACAATTGCTGTTATAAACAATAAATCCAACTCAAAAAATTCATCGATCCGAAAAAATACGATTTTAAAAAAGAGTGTTATTGCAATCGCAATCCCTAATTTGTGTGTTATTTTAAATTTTGAATTCTTCATTTTTTTTCTTAAAACTGCAATTTATAAATAAAATTAGTAAATATAACCTGTTGATAGATTACCTATTTATTGAAAATCGATAAAATAGTTGTTTAATGAGACTTTTATTGCTTAGGGGGATTTCCTTCGCGTGGCGGATGAGTCGATTTTTCGAGTTCTGTGTATTTGTCAAATAAATTTTCAGGGATGACTTTTTTCACTTTATTGTCCCTGATTTTTGCAAGTGCGTCTACTTTAGATTTTTCAGGCATACGGGGTGGATTTGCTTTAAAATCAATTGACTTATCCATTTCTGTAAAAAACTCTTTGTAGGCATCACTCACATTTAACGATTGGTTTTTGTCGAGTTTGAGTGGTTGACAAATTTTCTCGTTAACCATTTTTAACCGTTCTTCAATAGTGGGAGGTTTACGTCCTTTGCCATCGGGTTGGGATTGAGCAAAGCAAATACCAGAAAATAAACTAATACACAATATGGTTAATGCAATTTTTGATTTCATAATTTTAAACTTTAAATTGTTAGTGATTGTATTTTGAGATTTATTTAATATTTCTTACCAATCGAACATAATTCAATACTCTTTCTTCTCCTTGACCTGTTCCTACTATCTTCTTGTCGAAACGCACAGCACCGGCACCGTGAAGGTTTTCTCCGTTTCCATCTTCTGCCTGTCCAACAGCTACATACCATGCAGAAGGATAAGAACCATTTGCTAATGACATAGCCGAAGTACTTGTCCAATAATAAGGATAGTCAGCCTTTCCTCCATCGTTTAGAATACCGGTACAACTGAATAGTGCATTTATTGCCGGTCCGACATTGGCTGCTTTTGTTGCATATGGTGAACGTGTGTAATCCACCAAACTTTGAAGTTCCTTTGCATTAGGGAGACGCCAATCGTTGTGCCCCAGATAATTTGCTGTATTCTGCGTTTGAGAATAGGCCAGTGCGTGTTCCCAATCCATTCCAGAACCGTTGTCGTTTTTTTGCCACATTAGGCCGGTGGCTAAATCGGAAATAGAACCATCATTGTTGTTTTGGAATAAATTGACGCCATACGAAAGATTACCGCGTACACAACGAACAAAGTGTTTTGGACCTACGCTAATACTGTACGATTTAATATGTCCGGTGCCAAAATTCACACCGAAGGCAAGTTCTGCTCCGGGCGTTTCCCCAGTTACATTGCCCATAAGTCCGGTATATTTGTCGCTACTCCAGAATATTGCGTGACTAAGGTCTTGTTCATCTGTATATTTAATGTCAAAAAATCCTGTATTGATATAAGGCCATCCTACACTTACATCCCATAAAGAGTAAAGTTCCTTGATGGTCGGAACTCTCCAGTCGCTGTAACCACCGTAGTTTTGTTTGTTCAGATTGTCAACCACAGTTTGAGTTTCTGCCCAGTAATACGCACCACCGGAAGTTGGTTTTTCATAGGTTTTATGCCAAGTTAAGCCGGTAACTTCGTCTTTTACAGTAAGTCCATCGCTGCTTTTGGTGTAAGCAGGAGTTGTATGTGTAAACTGAGCATCCTGTCCAAAAAAGGCTTCTCCCAAAACAGGGGTGATACTGTTGCCAGTGGCATCCCAAATTCCGGTTTGACTTGTGCTTACAATTGGATAGCAACCAGCATAAGCCGCTGCACGTGGAACTACTTGTAAATCACCAGTAATTGTAGTTTCTGAAGGTTGGTCTGGTTTACTGCAACCAATAAGGTTGGCAGCAATTGCAATACTAATTATTGCACTAAATTTTAAATTATTCATTTTAATTATTTTAATTTTTGTCAAAAATAGTATCTCTTTGATGTTGTTAAAAGTTAAAATTGTTGAGTTGTTGAAAAATCATATTGAATCGTAAAATATATATTTTCAGTGTTTTATTTGATTCTTAAAACTGCAATTTATAAATAAAATTAGGAAAGAAACCCAATTGATAGGTCGTATTCAAACTCGCTTTTTGGGTATCATACGTTTGTGAAAACATATTTTTATGATTGGTTACATTTT
>CAMDPE010000035.1 GCA_945903795.1 Lutibacter flavus
AACCGGAATTTCTACATAACCAAAAACCTGGTTCAAACTTCCGTCTGAATTGTCATTGGAATTTAAGGTGTTGTTTTTAAGTGTTGAGATGTCTGCACTTCTTGCCAATACTGGATTTGCTGAAATATTTGAAAAACCGACAACAGCAACGCCTGGCGTTACATAGATATTATTTGTTGTTAAACCTAAATTGATCAGGTTAACACCTGATTGTAAGCTAAATTTATTTGTAAGTTGATAGGCAACTTTTACGCCATAGGAGAAAGATGAATTTCCATAAGAAGGATTGTCTTTAAACTGCGCGTCAATTCCTGAACCACCGCCAAATGAATTAAAATAAATAGGTGCGAAAATAGTGGCTACCGTAATTTTACTTTCTACAGTTTCTTTTTTGGGAAATTCTTTATCAGCAAAATTTGATAATGGTAAACTTTTGGCATCTTTGAACAAAAAGTTGTTTTCTGATTGTTGTGATAAAGCTGTTTGTTTAGTGGTTTTTTCCTCAGCGTTTGCAGTAAAATGACTATTATGTTCAATTTCTGCCAGTTCCTTACTTAAAGCTGACACAACTATTTGCATTGCTTTTAATTTCTCCTCAACTGTAATTGTAGCAGATGAATCTTTTGAGTTTGAAATTTCTTTGTTGATCTGTTGTTTATGAAATAAATTTTTGGAAAAATTATTTTTAGGAAGAAAATATATAGTCCCTGCGCTGAAAAAGAGTACAAATAAGGCGGCGATACTTGCAAGTTTAAACCAAAAAGGAAGTTTGTTTTTTTTGGTCCTTGGCATTAAACGATTTTCAATAGCATCCCAAGCTTCATTAGGTGGGGATACCTCAAAGTCTTTTAAATTCTCTTGGAATAATCTGTCAATGTTTTTAAAATCTCTCACTATTATCTTCTAACTTAAATCGATTGTTGTGCTTTTTGATGTGTTTCAATTTTTTGTTTTAAAATGGCTCTTGCTCGGGCTAAATTTGATTTTGAAGTGCCCTCTGCAATTTGCAACATTTCTGAAATTTCTTTATGAGCATACCCATCCAAAGCATAAAGATTAAAAACCAGTCGATATCTGTCGGGTAATTCATTGATTAGATTTAGTAAAAAATCTAAAGAAATTTCATCATCATCAACCTCAACAATCACCTCATCAGGAATATCTTCCGTCACAATATTTAACACATTTTTCTTTCTGTATTTCAGTAAAACTGTGTTAATCATTACTCGTTTTAACCAGCCTTCAAACGAACCTTTAAAATTAAACTGCCCAATTTTGTCAAAAATGACGATAAAGCCATCTTGAAAATTGTCTTGGGCCTCTTGTTTGTTTTTAGAGTACTTTAGGCATATGGAAAATAACTTACCTGCAAAAAGCTGATAAATTTCCTTTTGTGCCTTTCGATCGTTATTAGCACACTGTTTTATGAGATCATCTAACCCCAAATACGAGCATTTTAATTGTTAATAAGATACCTAAAAAGATAATAGGTTGCGTAAATTTACATTACTTTTGTGGTGTTTCACAATTTTTATGAAAAGAAATAGCGTTTTTAATCTTCAAGGCAACAATGAATTTGAAAAAATGGCGATTGAGATATTTCAATTTCAGGCTAAAAACAACTTGGTTTATAAGGAATTTTTAACCCATTTGAATATTGATATTGAAAGTATTGACAAAGTTGATGAAATTCCTTTTTTACCGATTCAATTCTTTAAATCGCACAATGTTGTATCTTCTGAAGAAGCCGTACAGCGTTTATTTTTAAGCAGCGGAACCACAGGAAATGAGCAAAGTAAGCATTTTGTTACCGATTTGTCCATTTATAAAGAAAGCTTTACCAAAGGATTTGAGCATTTTTATGGGGCCATTGAGGATTATACCGTTTTGGCTTTACTGCCATCTTATTTGGAACGAGACGGATCTTCCTTGATTTATATGGTGAACGACTTTATTCAGAAGTCGAAAAATGAAAAAAGCGGATTTTATCTGAACAATTTAGATGAATTGGCCAAAAATTTGGTTGATTTGGATAATAATGTAAAAGTGTTACTCATTGGCGTTTCTTTCGCGTTGCTGGATTTGCTTGAAAAGCACAAATTTCAGTTAAAAAATACCATTGTTATGGAAACCGGCGGCATGAAAGGAAGAAGAAAAGAACTGATTCGGGAAGAATTGCACCAAATATTGCGCGAAGGTTTTGGTGTTGAAAACATTCATTCGGAATATGGCATGACTGAATTGTTAAGTCAGGCCTATTCAAAAGGAAACGGAATTTTCAAATGTCCGCCCTGGATGAAAATACTGACGCGAGATACGGAAGATGCCTTAACTGTTTTGCCCGAAGGTAAATCGGGAGGCATCAACATCATAGATTTGGCAAATGTCAATTCCTGCTCATTTATAGCTACACAGGATTTGGGAAAAACGTTTCTAAACGGCACCTTTGAAGTTTTGGGCAGGTTTGATAATTCGGATATCAGAGGCTGTAATTTAATGGTGATGTCATAAAAAAAGCGACTCCATTTTCAGGAATCGCTCTAGATTATTTCAATATTTGCAGCAATTCATTTAAACCACTTTCAACAAATAATAGCTTTTTTTACCGCGTTGTAACAGCACAAACTTATCGGCAATTAAATCATTTTGGGTAATCACAAAATCTTCATTTACCTTTTCTTTGTTTACTGATATAGAATTTTCACTCAACGCCCTGCGCACTTCGCCATTCGATTTTAGAAAACCATAATCGGCAAAAGCAGCCACAATTCCCAATTCGTTTTCAATAACAGAACGTTCAATTTCTGCTTGTGGAACACCTTCAAAAACATCCAAAAAAGTTTGTTCGTCTAACGTTTTTAAATCATCGGCGGTAGAATTCCCAAACAAAATATTTGAGGCTTTAATGGCGTTTTCATACGCTTCATTTCCGTGCGTCATAATGGTCACTTCTTCGCCAATTTTCTTTTGGAGGATACGTAAATGAGGAGTTTCTTTGTGAAACTCAGTTAAAGTTTCAATGGTTTCTTTGTCTAAAAAAGTGAAAATTTTAATATAATTTTCGGCATCTTCATCAGAACAGTTTAACCAATATTGGTAATATTTGTAAGGTGAGGTTCTGTTGGCATCCAACCAAATATTTCCGCCGGCAGTTTTCCCAAATTTTGTGCCGTCGGCCTTGGTGATTAATTTACAGGTTAAAGCATATGCTTTTCCTTGCGCTTTTCTTCTGATTAATTCTGTTCCCGTGGTTATATTTCCCCATTGGTCGGAACCGCCCATTTGAAGTTTGCAGTCTTTCTCTTTGTACAAATGATAAAAATCGTAGCCTTGAAATAATTGATAAGTAAATTCCGTAAAACTCATTCCGGTTTGAGAATCGGAATCAAGGCGTTTTTTCACTGAATCTTTCGCCATCATATAGTTAACGGTAATGTGTTTACCAATGTCACGCACAAATTCAATCAGTGAAATTTCTTTCATCCAATCGTAATTGTTCACCAATTGTGCTGCATTTTCAGTAGTGCTATCAAAATTTAAAAAACGTGCCAACTGTGCTTTTACGCCGGCAACATTTTTAGCCAGAGTTTCTTCATCTAACAAATTGCGCTCTTCCGATTTTCCCGAAGGATCGCCAACCATTCCTGTGGCGCCACCAACCAAAGCTACTGGATTATGGCCAGCTTGTTGAAAATGCATCAGCAAAATTATGGGTACCAAACTCCCAATATGCAACGAATCGGCTGTTGGATCAAATCCAATATATCCCGTGGTTTTATTTTTCAGCAAATATTCTTCAGTTTCGGGCATTATATCATGTAACATGCCTCTCCAACGCAGTTCTTCAACAAAATTCATCATCAAATTTTTAAATTTCAGCAAAGATAAAATTTTAGTTGTTAGTTAAGGCTTTTAGGGATTGGTTTTTTAAAACGATGTTTTGCGTGTTAAAAACAAACATTTTTTATACTTTCGTCTTATGATTTTAGTAACGGGAGGAACAGGTTTGGTGGGTTCGCATTTGTTGTATCAGCTTTCTTTAGAAAATGATGCGATAAGAGCAATTCATAGAAAAAACAGCGATTTATTTGCTGTAAAAAATGTATTCAGCTATTTTTCTGATGATTATGAGTTGCTTTTCAAAAAAATTGAGTGGGTTGAAGCCGACATTACTGATATTATTTCACTGGAAGAGGCTTTTAAAAATGTAACGGAAGTTTATCACTCCGCCGCTATGGTTTCTTTTGATTCTAAAGATTACCCTGCAATGGATGAAATTAACATTGAAGGCACTTCAAATATTGTAAATTTTTGTATTGCAAATAAGATTAAAAAACTATGTTTTGTGAGTTCTATTGCAACTATTGAAACATCAATTATCAGTCAAATGATGAATGAAACTGATGAATGGAATATGGAGAAAGTTAGTTATGGATACGCCCTTACAAAATACGGTGCGGAAATGGAAGTATGGCGCGCTTCGCAAGAAGGCGTTCCGGTTGTGATTGTAAATCCAGGTGTTATTTTGGGCGCTGGTTTTTGGCATCAAGGATCTGGATCAATGTTTTCAAAAATTCATAAAGGATTTAAGTTTTATACGGATGGCGTCACTGGTTTTGTTTCTGTAAATGATGTGGTAAAGGTGATGCTATTGCTGATGAAAAGTGACATTGTAAACGAACGCTATATTTTGGTGGCAGAAAACAGTAGTTTTAAAAATATTTTCTCTCTTATAGCGCAAAATTTCGAAAAAAAACAACCTTCCATAAAAGTAACAAAATTTATGAGTGCTATTGGCTGGCGATTGGAAAAATTGAAGTCCTTTTTTACCAATGTCCCGACAACGCTAACCAAACATGCAGCAAAATCTATTCATGATAAACGTTATTATTCTTCAGAAAAAATACAAAATGAGGTGAATTTTAATTTTGAATCTATTCCCGAAACGATAAAAAAAGTTTGTGAGCTTTATAAAAAAGAGATTTAGTAAAAAAACTATTTCTTTGGAAGACTTTTTAAAGAATCAATTCTACTTGGTCTTTTAGGCATTTTTTTAAAATTTCCCCTAAGATTTCTCAACGAATCATTTCTGAGAGAATCCTTTAATTTAATTTCAAAATCTAATTTATCTTTTATAGCCTTGAGTCGTTCGTTAACTTTTTTCAGAATTTTCTCGTAGTCATCAATTTGTGAGGTATAGTAATAATTACTTTCTTTAAATCGGGTGCTGTCGATTCCGTATTTTTCAAAAACCAACGGATAGTAATTTACATTACGCTCAAGATCAATGTTTTTAATATTTTCTGCTCCTGCAGCAATAAACATATCTGTAAGCAAATCCACCATCTGATTTTTTGAAATTAAATGGTCGGGTTTTTTAATGATGGTATTGCTGGTACAAGCCATAAAAAAAACACTTAATAAAAGGAAGTAACTAATTTTTTTCATTTGTTTTTCAACTATCAGTTTTTTGTCTTTTATACTTCGAACTTCAGTCTTCCGACTTTATTGTCTGTTAAACAACAATCGTTTGCCCATATTACTGTCGCCATTAAATTTACCGTTATGATACACCAAATGGCCATTTACAAATGTATGGGTAATTTTTGAGTAAAAAGTGGTTCCTTCAAAAGGAGACCAGCCACATTTATACAAAATATTTTCTTTAGTAACAGTCCATGGAGAAGAAATATCAACCAACACTAAATCGGCATAATATCCTTTTTTAATAAATCCTCTTTTTTCAATTTTGAAAATTTTTGCCGGATTGTGGCTCATTTTTTCCACTATTTTTTCAATGGATATTTTTCCTTGTTGAACCATTTTTAACAAGGCTGGTAAAGCGTGTTGCACCATTGGTCCGCCACTTGGCGCTTTTGTGTAAATTTGTTCTTTTTCTTCTTTTGTGTGCGGTGCATGGTCTGTGGCAATCACGTCAATTCTGTCGTCGAGCAAAGCTTTTAGCAAACTTTCTTTGTCGTGGGCTGTTTTTATAGCAGGATTCCATTTTATAAAATTTCCTTTGCTTTCATAATCACTTTCATCAAACCATAAATGATGAACGCAAACTTCGGCTGTAATTTGTTTTTTTTCTACAGGTCCTTTATGAGAAAAAAGTTCCGTTTCTTTTGCTGTTGATAAATGAAAAACATGCAAACGCGCCCCCGTTTTTTTTGCTAGTTTAATTGCTTTGGAAGACGAAATATAACAAGCTTCTTCACTTCTTATTTTTGGGTGAAATTTTACAGGAATATCTTCTCCATATTCTTTCAAATAGGTTTCCAAATTTTTCTTTATGGTCGCTTCATCTTCACAATGAACTGCAATGAGCATTTTTGTGGAAGAAAATATTTTTTCCAGCACTTTTTCATCATCAACCAGCATATTTCCTGTTGAAGAACCCAAAAACAATTTAATACCTGCAACATTTGCCGGATTTGTTTTCAATAATTCTTCTAAATTATCATTAGTGCCGCCAAACATAAATGAATAGTTGGCATACGAAGTTTTTGCAGCAATTTCAAATTTTTGCTCCAGCAGTTCTTGTGTTGTTGCTTGCGGCACTGTATTTGGCATTTCTATAAATGAAGTAATGCCGCCGGCAATAGCAGCTTTGCTTTCCGATTCAATAGTCGCTTTGTGTGTTAAACCCGGTTCGCGAAAATGAACCTGGTCATCTATGAGTCCTGGAATTAGGTATTTTCCTTCAGCATCAATAATGGTGGTTTCTGCAGATTTTGAGCTAATTGAGCTATCAATATCAACAATAAATTCACCATCTATTAGCACGTCTCCATCAAATATTTTTCCTTCGTTTACAATTCGGGCATTTTTAATAAGCACTAAACTCATAGTCTCTTTCTTTTATTTTAGCTAGTTTTCCAATCGCATTTTTATGACGCCAAAAACGGCTTCTGAAATTATGGAACCGCTCATTTTTGAAGTTCCTTTTTTTCGGTCGGTAAAAATAATGGAAACTTCTTTATGTTTAAATTTTTTCTTCCAGGCTTTAAATTTCATTTCAATCTGAAACGCATAACCCACAAATTTTATTTTATCCAAATCTATATTTTCCAAAACTTTGCGTTTATAACAAACAAACCCCGCTGTGGTATCATAAATTGGTATTCTTGTAATGAATCTTACATATTTAGAGGCAAAATAGGACAAAAACAGCCGTTTAAAATCCCAGTTAATCACGTTAATTTTATTGTTTAAATATCTTGATCCTACTGAAAAATCGGCACCATCTTCAGCACAAGCGTTATATAATTGAATTAAATCATTGGGATTGTGCGAAAAATCGGCATCCATTTCCATAATATAGTCGTAATTTTTAGAAATTGCCCACTTAAATCCGTGAATATAGGCAGTTCCCAAACCGCTTTTCTCAAGTCTGACTTCTAAAAATAAATTCGAAAATTCTTGTTGTAAGTTTTGTACAATAGTTCCGGTTCCGTCGGGAGAGCTGTCGTCAACAACCAAAATATCGAATTGCTTTTCCTGAGAAAATACAGCCCTAATAATGGTCTCAATATTTTCTTTTTCATTATAAGTTGGTATGATGACAAGCGTATTCGACATAAATTAAAATTACGGGGCAAAGGTAAAACAAATTATTACTAATTTTGCGTTAAAATAATATCATACTTTATGTTTGAGGCGAAAGAAATAATACACCAAAATCATCATTGGATTTCACTTGTTTTTTTGGCAATTCTTATTTTTTTAACCTGGGCAAAAGTTATGTATAAAGATCGGTTACTTCATACGGCATCGTTATTTATAGCCAATAAATACCTTTTTATTTATTTCAATAAAGAAAAGAATGACATCCTGAATTTATTTCAATTTTTGTTTTTTATGGTCCAAATATTGACGATTTCTTTAGTATTTTATTTTGCAAATAATTTATGGCAGTTTTCCGCCAAGCTAAACGCATTTAATGGCTACTTATTGTTAGTTGCCGGAGTTGGCACGTATTTTTGTTTGAGGTATTTAATTGGACTTTTTTTAGCAGAAATTTTCAATATAAAAAATAAATATAATAGAATTATATATGACAAGGTTAGCTATTTCAATAACCTTATATTGTGGATATTGCCTTTTTTAATACTCAGTGCATATGCCAATATATATAAAGAATTTTTTTTGAAAATTACATTTATTGTCCTTGTTCTATTGCTGATTTTGCGCTACGTTTTGGTGCTGGCAAATAATAAAAAGCTCATAGTTAACAACTTATTTTATTTTATTTTGTACATTTGCGCACTGGAAATAGCACCTCTTGCAATTATTTTGAAATTAACAATTTAAAACAAAAAATTGAAGTTTATGAAAGTGAAAACAATTTTAGTTTCCCAACCAACTCCGAAAACTGAGAACTCCCCATATTTAGAATTGTCTGAAAAGCAAAAAGTTAAAATTGACTTTAGGCCTTTCATTCATGTGGAAGGCGTTACTGCGAAAGAGGTGAGAGCCCAAAAAATTGATTTAAAAAATTATACTGCAATTATTTTAACCAGCAGAAATGCAGTTGATCACTTTTTTAGAATTGCTGAAGAGATGCGTTTTACAGTTCCCGATGACATGAAATATTTTTGTGAGTCGGAAGCCGTAGCCTATTATTTGCAAAAATATGTAGTGTATCGCAAACGCAAAATTTATGTGGGCGAGCGTACTTTTGCTGATTTAGCCAAATTGATTAAAAAATACAAAGAAGAAAAATATTTGTTGCCCTCATCGGATAAACTAAAAGAACTGGTTCCAGAAACCTTAAATGAATTGGGCGTAAAGTGGGATCGAGGTATTTTTTATAAAACACTTATAAGCGATTTAACCGATTTGGAGAATGTGTTTTATGATGTTTTAGTATTCTTTAGTCCGTCGGGAATTGAATCATTATTTCAAAATTTTCCCGATTTTCAGCAAAAGGAGACACGTATTGCGGCATTTGGCAACTCAACCATAAAAGCGGCAACTGAAGCCGGTTTAAAATGCAATATTCAAGCACCAACGCCTGAATCACCTTCTATGACAATGGCCTTGGAAAAATATATTATTGAAGTCAATAAAAAGCAACACTTAGACAAATAGCATAAAAAAACCGAGTAAAACTCGGTTTTTTTATGAAAATAAATTGGCAAAAACATCTTCCACTTTTGTGACCTTCACCACTTTTATTTTGTGGTTTGTGCTGCTGATTTTATTGAATTTTGAAACAAATATTTTGTGAAATCCTAATTTTTCAGCTTCCATAATGCGTTGGTCCACACGGTTCACGGGGCGAATTTCTCCGGTCAGTCCAATTTCTGCGGCAAAACAAAAATCCTGCGCAATTGAAACATCTTCGTTTGATGATAAAATGGCGCAAATCACCGCCAAATCAATGGCCGGATCATCCACTTTTATGCCTCCTGCAATATTTAAAAACACATCTTTTGCGCCCAGTCTAAATCCGGCACGTTTTTCTAAAACGGCCAAAAGCATGTTCAATCGTTTGGTGTCGTAACCAGTTGCGGAGCGTTGTGGCGTTCCGTAAACCGCGGTGCTTACCAAGGCCTGAACTTCTATCATTAAAGGCCGCATTCCTTCTAAAGTTGCAGCAATGGCGGTGCCGCTTAAATCCTCTTCTTTTTGGGAAATTAATATTTCTGAAGGATTTTCAACTTCTCGCAAGCCAAAAGATTGCATTTCGTAAATACCGATTTCCGCAGTGGAACCAAATCGGTTTTTTTGTGCGCGAACGATGCGGTATGCGTGATTTCTGTCGCCTTCAAATTGCAAAACCACATCAACCATATGTTCTAAAACTTTTGGGCCGGCAATATTGCCATCTTTGGTGATGTGTCCAATTAGTAGTACCGGTGTGGCGGTTTCTTTGGCAAACTTTATCAACTCGGCTGTGGTTTCCCTGATTTGAGAAATGGAGCCTGGGGAAGCATCAATGTATTCTGTATAAAGTGTTTGAATAGAATCTATGACAACAACTTCCGGATTTATTTCTTCTATGGCCCTAAAAATATTTTGGGTGTTTGTTTCGGTTAAAATTAAGCAATTGGTGTTTAAATTTTGAAGGCGTTCTGCACGCATTTTTATTTGCGACTGGCTTTCTTCACCAGAAACGTACAATACTTTTTTCGGCATTGTTAACGCGACTTGCAAAAGCAATGTTGACTTCCCAATTCCTGGTTCGCCGCCTAATAACAACATGGAACCTTTTACCAAACCGCCGCCCAAAACGCGATCGAGTTCTTTGTTATTGGTTGAAATTCGGTCTTCTTTGTCTAAAGCAATGTCGTTGATTTTTAACGCTTTATTGGCTTTTTTTGGGGAAGTGGATTGTTTCCAGTTTCTTTTTTCTTCGGATTGGATCACTTCTTCAACAATGGTATTCCACTCGTTGCAGGATGTGCATTGTCCGAGCCATTTTGCATATTGGGCGCCACAATTCTGACAGAAAAATAAGGTTTTGGTTTTGGCCATTTTAAGGTTTTATTGAAAAAGTAAATATAGGAAGAATAACGCGTTTTTTATAATTAAATGGTGTCTGAAGTTAAAAGTTAAATATTAAATATTTGAAGTTAGAAGTTAAAAAATCGTAATTCAATTTGCGTTAGGGGTTGCAGGGGAAAACCTTTTTGCGCTTATTGGGCGAAAAAAGTTTGGAACGAAAAACCCGACCGCTTTTTAGCGGTAACGCCCTCCGAAAAGGCAGGCAGGCTCAAAAAATAAAGATTATTTTAAGGATTTGTTAGCGGCGTTTTCTATTGTAAATTGGAATCAACAAAAAAGAGAGTCCGCCAAAAATAATCACCATTATTGTTTGGGCAGTCCACATAATCCAGCCGAATGCGCGCGCAGGATTGTCGTCGATATTGTATAAAATAAGTGCGCTTGCCACAAAAACCGGGTAAGTTCCCAAGCCACCATTTGTGAGCGCCATACTAAAACCACCAACTACAAAAGCCACAATAATGGCCGCAAAAGGCAGGTTTGTTGTTTCGGGCAGCGCAAAAGTTACGGTGTAAAACATGAGCACATACATAAACCAGATAAAAAAGGTATGAAAAAGAAATGCCCATTTCTTTTTCATGGTAATAATGCTTTTTGTGCCATCAATTAACCCTTTGATGAACTTAAATATTTTCTGAATAAATGGTTTTTTGGATTTTTTGAGCAAATAATAAGTTGCAATTCCTAAAAGTGGGAACAGTACCAAAAATGTAATTTTAAGATAGATACTGCTTTCCTCGTTTTCTTTAAACAGGTAGCTTCCCAACAATTCGGTTTGCAAAAAAAAGGCGATTCCTGTTATTGAAAGCAGCATAATTACATCGGCAACACGCTCTGCAACTATGGTTCCAATGGCTGTTTCGAGCGGAATTTTTTCGTATTTTTTTATGCTTACTGCTCGTGCAATTTCTCCTGAGCGCGGGATAAATAAGTTTAATAAATAAGCAATTAAAACAGTCATAACACTATTGGCGAACTTTGGTTTGTAGCCCAAGGGCTCCAACAAAAATTGCCAGCGATAGGCGCGTGACAAATGACTTAAAACGCCGAAAAACAGCGACAATGCCACCCACCAATAATTGGCTGTTGCAAATGATGTTTTAATTGATTGAATATCAGAAGGCGTAAATTTCGAAACTGAGTACCAAATTAAAAAAACTCCCAAGGCTATTGGGAGTGTTATAAAACTTATTTTTTTTAATTTTTTGATCAATTTAGGTTAACGTATTGTCGTTTTCGTTAGGGAAAATTAACGTCGGTTTAAATAGTTTTGCTTTTTCAAAATCCATGATGCCGTAAGAAATAATGATAATAATATCTCCTTTGGCAACTTTTCTGGCAGCTGGTCCGTTTAGGGTAATTTCTCCGCTTTTTCTTGGGCCAGGAATTACATAGGTTTCAAGGCGTTCACCATTGTTAATGTTCACAATATGAACTTTTTCTCCTTGAATAATGTTTGCTGCATCCATTAAATCCTCATCAATAGTAATGCTGCCGATATAATTTAAATCGGCGCCGGTTACTTTAACCCTGTGAATTTTTGATTTTACGACTTGTATTTGCATAATGCAAAATTAATGATTTTGTGTTAATCTATTATATTTATAAACTTATATTATCTATCAGCCTAACTTTTCCTGCAAAAACGGCTATAAAGGCGCGATACTTTTTTGACGGACTTTTTGTTTCAACAGGCAAAAGTGTATCTTCATCAGCAATTTCGAAATATTCTAAAGTGAACAATGGGTGATTTTTAAATTCATTTTCAACCCAATTTAATACTTCCGAAGCATTGTTTGTGCCAAATTTAATCTTGGCTTCTTTTAATGTTTCATATATAAACGGTGCTGCGGCACGTTGTTCTTTTGTGAGTCTAATATTTCTGGAACTCATGGCCAAACCATCTTTTTCCCGGTGAATGGGACAGGAAATAATTTGAACAGGAAGTTTCTTTTTCTCCACCATTTTACGAATAATTTGTATTTGCTGAAAATCTTTTTCACCAAAATAGGCTTTATGCGGTTTTACCACCTTAAACAACCTTTCAACTATGGTGCCTACGCCATTAAAATGGCCCGCCCTGAATTTTCCTTCCATCTGAAATTCCAATCCGTCAAAATCAAAGGATTGCGACTGGATTTCATCGGCATAAATTTCTTCGGGAGTTGGGGTAAATGCGATGTCGCAATTAAAAGATTCCAAAAGTGACAAATCTTTTTCAATTGTTTTTGGGTAATTTATTAAATCATCTGCATTATCAAACTGTGTTGGGTTCACAAAAATGCTCACAATCACAATATCGTTCTCTTTTTTTGATTTTTCCACGAGGGATAAATGCCCTTCGTGAAGAGCGCCCATTGTTGGCACAAAGCCAATAGTAGTGCCGTTTTTAAGCGACTTAATTTCTTGTTGTAGCGATTTTATTTCGGTAAAAATCAACATAACGTATTTGTTAATTAACGTTAAAAGCGTGCAAACTTACATTTTTCAAGCTAAATTCTACATTAATTTTCGTAATTTTGCATATATTTTAAAAATAAGAGTTGGTTTTATGAAAGATAAGAGAGTATTGATTGTTTCTTCAGAAGTTGTTCCCTATTTACCTGAAAATGAATTGTCAACAACCTCGTTTGAAACAGCAAAAATGATCCATAGCAACGGCGGGCAAACAAGAATTTTTATGCCTCGGTTCGGATTGATAAATGAAAGAAGACATCAACTCCATGAAGTAATTCGATTATCGGGTATGAATCTGGTAATCAATGATATGGATATGCCTTTAATTATTAAAGTCGCCTCAATTCCAAAGGAAAGAATGCAGGTATATTTTATTGACAACGATGAGTATTTTAAAAGAAAAGCATTATTTTCTGATGAAGACAATAACTTATTTGAAGACAATGATGAACGGGCTATATTTTTTGCAAAAGGCGTTGTGGAAACTGTAAAAAAATTAAAT
This sequence comes from Lutibacter flavus, assembly GCA_945903795.1. Taxonomy (GTDB): domain Bacteria; phylum Bacteroidota; class Bacteroidia; order Flavobacteriales; family Flavobacteriaceae; genus Lutibacter; species Lutibacter flavus_A. Next base: position 13,475 of record CAMDPE010000035.1, read on the forward strand.
TGGTCACCAGATATTATTCACGTAAATGGATGGATGGCTTCACTTTTACCGTTATACATTAAAGAGTATTATAAAGATGACCCATTATTTTCCAATAGTAAAATAGTGACTTCATTGTACAATACCGGTTTTGAGGGTACATTAAATGATAAATTTTTTGATAAAATCAAGTTTGATAATATTAGCGAGTCTAAATTTAATTCAATCTCCAATCCAACCTACACAAATATTTTGATTAATGCCATTGAAAATTCTGATGCAGTTATTAAAGCGAGCGAGCAACTTCCAAGTGATTTGCTCGACTATTTAAAAACTTGCGACAAACCTGTTTTGGATTATTTTCCAATCAGTGAATTTGACAGTGCATACACCAATTTTTACTTAACAAAAGTTTTATCATAAAAAAACCAACATTTATATATGGCAATTAAAGTTGTAAATGCTTTAAAATATTTAGGGCTATTCTCAATCGTTTTTTTTACTATAATTTCATGCGAAAAGGAAATTGAAAGTATTGGAGTTAATTTGGTTAACAATAATAATTTTTCCACAAATAAAGGTACTACAGAGGTTATAACCACCAATAAAAATATTATCAATGTTCCCGCCAGCGGAGTTGCGCAATATTTATTGGGTGTTTATTCCGATAACGAATTTGGAACATTAAAAGCTTCCATTGTTTCTCAATTGACTATTCCAACAATAGGCACCGATTATACTTATGGCACAAATTACGGTATAGATTCCGTATTATTGATTATACCTTATCAAGCTACTAAATCTGCTGAAAAATACAGCGATGGAAAACCAAAATTTTCTATTGATTCTGTATTTGGAAATCCTGAAGTTGAATTTCAATTAGGCATTTATGAATTAAAAACATACTTAAACACTTTAGATCCAAACGACCCTTCAAAACCTGCAATTTATTATTCTGACAAGGAATTTCAAAAGGGTGATGAGGTTTTTTATTCAGGTGGTTTTAAAGTGAATCCTAATGATACAGTATCCTATGTAAAAAGATATATGCCAGATGGTGAAACTGTTTATAAAATTGACACTGTTAAAGCGACGGATTTAAGCCCAAGCATTAAAATACCATTAAATAAAGGTCTGATTAAAGAAAAATTTGTTGATAATGCTGCCGGAGCCGATTTTCAATCGCTTGACAATTTTCAAAGATATTTTAGAGGCTTTTATATTGAAGCTACAGCATTAACATCCAACAATTCTCATTTAGTTTCATTGGCAATGGCGAATGCTAAAATGGTTATTTATTATTCAAAAGATGAAGATGAAGGTGCAACGGTAGATTTAAACGGCAATAAAGTTAACGGGGAGTTGGGAGTTAGAACCAATCACAATTTTGATTTTGCGTTTGGCTCCATAAAATCAAATATGCTAAAAAGAGATCTCACAGCCCCTCACCAAAGCGGTGAAGACAGGTTATATGTTCAAGGCGCTGCAGGTTCAATGGCTACTATTGATTTGTTTCAAAATGAAAGCATAACCGATTTACAACAAAATAATTGGTTGATTAATGACGCAAGCCTTATTTTTTATGTTGATCAAAATGCTGCCAGTGATATTGCTCCGGAACAATTATTTATATTCAATGCTGAAGATAACGAGCAGTTAACAGATGTTATGACAGAAGGATTGGCAGCTGTTGGAGGATTGTTGGAAAGAGATGATAATGGCAAACCTTACCGTTATGTTTTTAAAATTACGGATTATATTTCGAAATTGTTAACATCGAATGAACCTTTAGAATTGGTGAAAATAGGATTAAAAGTATATAATCCTTCAGACACTCCTTCCGCTATTGATGATGTAAAAATTAGAGATTATAGCTGGACACCAAAAGGTGTTGTGTTGTATGGACAAGACTCTAGTTTTGGAGATAAAAGAGTAAAACTTGAAATATCTTACACAAAATTAAATATACAAAATTAAATAATTTAAAGGAAAATAGCGATGTGTGGAATTGCTGGTTATTTAGGTTTTAGAAAAGCTTACCCAATAGTTATTAACGGTTTACAACGTTTAGAATACAGAGGTTATGACAGTGCGGGGGTTGTATTGGTTGACGGCAATGAAATGAGTCTTTATAAAACAAAAGGAAAAGTTTCTGATTTAAAAAAAATCATGAAACAAAAAAATATTGAAGGCAATTTGGCTTTAGGCCATACGCGCTGGGCAACCCACGGTGTGCCAAATGATGAAAACTCCCATCCACATCTTTCAAATTCAGGAAATTTAGTCATTGTTCATAATGGAATTATAGAAAACTATGATACCATAAAAAAGGAACTGATCATCCGAGGATATACCTTTAAAAGTGATACGGATACTGAAGTTTTAATCAATTTAATAGAAGAAGTTAAAATAAAAAATAACTGCAAATTGGGCTATGCTGTGCAAATGGCATTAACCAATGTGGTTGGTGCTTATGCCATTGCTGTATTTGATGTTTCAAAACCCGATGAAATTATTGTTGCTAAATTAGGAAGTCCGATTGCCATTGGAATTGGAGAAAATAATACATAATTTTTTGTTGCTTCAGATGCATCACCATTTATAGAATATACAAGAAACGCCATCTATTTAGAAGATGAAGAAATGGCAATCATTAAATTGGGCGAAGATATTAGAATTCGCAAAATTCAAGACAATACTGAGGTTGTACCCGATATTCAGCAATTAAAGCTAAACTTAGAGCAAATTGAAAAAGGTGGCTATGATCATTTTATGCTCAAGGAAATACATGAACAGCCTCAATCAATTGTAGATGCTTATAGAGGTCGACTTTTGGCTTCCAAAGGCATTATAAAAATGGGCAGTGTTGACAATAATATTTCAAGATTTTTAAATGCAAACCGAATTGTAATTGTTGCTTGCGGAACTTCTTGGCATGCAGGTTTGGTCGCAGAATATTTATTTGAAGACTTGGCGCGTATTCCTGTTGAAGTAGAATATGCTTCAGAATTTAGATACCGGAATCCAATCATAAATACAAATGATATTGTTATTGCAATTTCGCAATCAGGTGAAACTGCCGATACTTTGGCAGCAATTAAATTGGCAAAATCCAAAGGCGCTTTTGTTTTTGGGGTTTGTAACGTTGTTGGATCCTCCATAGCCAGAGAAACCGACACAGGTGCTTATACACATGCCGGACCGGAAATTGGCGTGGCTTCAACAAAAGCATTTACAACGCAAATAACAGTTTTGGCTTTAATTGCATTGAAACTGGGTAATTTGAAAGGAGAACTTTCAAATTCAAAATTCAATCATTATATTCAGGAATTGAGCTTAATTCCAGGAAAAGTGGAAGAGGTTCTTAAAATGGATAAAGAAATAGAAAAAATTGCTGCAATTTATAAAGATGCGCCAAATTGTTTGTATTTAGGTCGTGGATTTAATTTTCCTGTAGCGCTTGAAGGAGCCTTAAAATTGAAGGAAATCTCTTACATTCATGCAGAAGGTTATCCTGCTGCTGAAATGAAACACGGGCCAATTGCTTTAATTGATGAACATATGCCAGTTGTAGTTATTGCAACTAAAAAAGGACATTACGACAAAGTTGTAAGCAACATTCAGGAAATAAAAGCCCGTAACGGCAAAATTATTGCTATCATTACAAAAGGCGATACCATAGTTAGAGATATTGCAGACCATGTGATTGAAATTCCGGAAACAGAAGAAGCTTTTGTGCCACTTTTATCTACAATACCATTGCAATTGTTATCCTATTATATTGCCGTAATGCGTGGTTGTAATGTGGATCAGCCAAGAAATTTAGCAAAATCGGTAACAGTGGAGTAACAAATATATGTTTTTTAAAAATAATTTAATTAAGCAATATTTAATAATTATTTTTATCTTTCTATTTGTGTCAAGCTGCAAAAATCCAACAGAGTACAATCTGAAATTAAAAAGAGGGGAAAATTACACAATTATTTCAGACGAAAACGAGCCTATAACAGGAACTATTGTTGTTAAGGATTCTATTGGAAAAATTAGAATAGTTGGTTCATTAACGGGAGGTAAGATTCAAGGTAAATGGAAAGAATATTTCAGTAATGGCCAGCTAAAACATGACCGAAATTATATTGAAGATAAATTTCAGGGCATATGCAAGGAATATTACAAAAATGGACAATTAAAATGGATTGGGAAATATGAGCTTGGTGAAAAAACAGGACTCCATAAGAATTGGTATGAAAATGGAAAAGCAAAATCTGAAATTTACTACATAAATGGAAAAATAGAAGGTTTGTGGAGGCAATGGGATCAAAAAGGAGCTCTAATTTCTGGAATAAATGTAACGGAAAAAGAAAATATTTTTAAGAAAATCTTTAATTTTTAGCGTTTTAATATTCATATTTTATCATGCACCATTGTATGGTTTCCGTCATTCCACAATGTTAAAATATCGGTTGCTACTTGCGCGCCACTTCCGGCTGCAATCGCAAACTGACTTCTCCATCCGGCCAAAACGCCCGCTACATAAATTCCTTCAGCTACCAAATGATTGATATTTTTCAACATCACACGTTCTTTTTGCGGAGGCAAACTGTGGTGGGGAATTACATATTGCATCAAGCCTTCAATGTTAAAAAGATTTGAGGGGCCAACAGCGATAACAATAGATTTTGCTTGGTAAGAATTTTTATGGGTGATTACCGTAAAATTTGGAAATCCCCCTTCAATTTTAGTCACTTTTTCATTGTCAATCTGAATAACGTGCGGATATAAATCCGAAAGTTGGTTGCGGCCATCTGCCAAAACCTGGTCACCTCTTGTTCCTTTTTTTAATCCCAATACATTGTTAAGCATGGCTTCGTTTAAAGCCGAACTTTTTTGGTGCACAACAATGCCAATTTTTTTATTGCTCGCAAAAGGTTTGTGAACTGCCGATCCTAAAATTAAGGCGCAAGAAAGTCCGGCTGCACTTCCTCCAATTATCAATACATCAAAAGTTTCCATATTTAAGAATTTAATTTTGAAATAATCCCTGAATGTTTGATGTGAATAGCTTAACGGCTATTGCTAAAAGCACAACTCCAAATACCTTTCTAATGATATTGATACCGTTTTTGCCTATTACTTTTTCGATTTTTACAGAAGTTTTAAGCACTATATATAAAAATATGGTATTAATAATAATAGCAAATACAATATTTATGGTTGAAAATTCAGCCCTTAACGATAACAAAGTGGTTAAACTTCCAGGGCCAGCCAATAATGGAAATGCCAACGGAAATATGGAAGCTGTTTTGGCGTTTGTCTCTTCTTCTTTGTAAAGGGAAATCCCTAAAATCATTTCCAACGCTAAAAAGAATAGGATAAATGAACCCGCAACAGCAAAAGAATTTACATCAATGCCAATTAAGTTTAAGATGCTTTTTCCCAAAAATAGGAATGCAATCATAATAACACTGGCAACTATGGCTGCTTTTCCAGAGTGTAAGCGACCAAATTTTACACGTAAATCAATAATGATCGGAATGCTACCGATAATGTCGATTACTGCAAACAACACCATGGTTGCAGTCACTATTTCCTTAAAATTTATTTCCATCGTTTACCTTTTTTTAAAAGATTTGCAAAAGTATCCAATCAAAAATTGATTTATACCAAAAGTAATGTAAAAAAATTAGTTATTTTTGCCGAATGTTTCAATTAGGAAAAACCATAGTTTCAGAAGAAATTATAGAGAAAGATTTCGTCTGTAATTTATCGGCCTGCAAAGGCAAATGTTGTATTGACGGAGAAGCTGGCGCGCCGTTGGATGAAGATGAATTGATTATACTTATGGATATTTATCCTAAAGTAAAGCCTTTTTTAAGACCGGAAGGAATTGAAGCCATTGAAGACCAAGGACTTTTCACAATGGATGAAGGTGAATATGAAACCACTTTAATCGACGGAAAAGACTGTGCCTATTCTATATTTGATGAAAATAATACCGTTAAATGCGGTATTGAAGAAGCTTACAATCAGGGTGCTATTGATTGGAAAAAACCAATTTCTTGTCATTTATACCCTATCCGAATTACAGAATACAGCGAATTTTCTGCAGTAAATTACCACAAATGGCCAATTTGTGATGATGCCTGTACGTTGGGTGCCGCATTACAGGTGCCGGTTTACAAATTTGTGAAAGATGCCTTAATCAGAAAATTTGGCGAAGATTGGTATTTTGAACTGGAGAAAATTGCCGAAAAACACGTTAAGTAATATTATTTTTAGCGCGTAAATCATGGGCCTTAAAAAGCGCCTAATTTTACTGCTCTTTTTTTAATTTGATGTTTTGTGAAAACGCACTGAAACCAGGTGCCTCACAATTAGAAAAATTTCAAAACCTTAAAAATCAATTATTAACAATATTGTTTTAATTTTAAAATTATACAATAATGTTAAAAACTCGATAACAAATGTGAATAAGTAGTCCTTTTTGGTATCTATTTTTTTTCAATATTTGCTTTACTCGTTTTTTACCAAAAAAAACTACTAACTAACTATAAAAAAACTACGATTCATGTCATTTCT
>CAMDPE010000036.1 GCA_945903795.1 Lutibacter flavus
ATTGTGGATGAACACTTTTTTAAAGGCGATAAATTTACAACCGAAGGTCAGGAATTTTTAGACCAAGTAAATGGTTATAGAGATGCCGTAATCAAAATTGTTGGCGAAAAAAGTCCGTTAGCAGCTGCGATTCAAAACAGGTTTGACACGTCTCCCCAAGAAACTAAAAAAAGCGGAAAACAACTTTGGTTAAAAAACAGGTATGAAGGATTTCCTTTGATTTCTACCGTTACCAATTTAACTTCAATGCAAACCGATATCAGAACAACACAATCTGAGATTTTTGGAACGCTATTGGGTGGACAATTAGAAAGCGATGTTTCTATGTCTAATTATAAAACAATTTTAATTCCAGAAAAATCTGCTTTTTTTCAGGGTGAAAACTTTAAAGGTAAAATTGTGTTAGGACGTTATGATGCATCTTTAAAACCATCTGAAGTGGTGGTTAACGGGAATAAAATTACAACTATTGTAGATGGCGGAGCTGTTTTAGATTTTCCTGCCGGTGCAGTTGGTGAACGTGAAATAAAAGGAAAATTTGTTTTTATTGAAAATGGAAAACCTGTTGAAATTGAAATAAGCAGTTCTTATGCTGTTATTCCAAAACCAAATAGTGCTGTAATTTCAGCCGATAAAATGAATGTTGTTTATAGGGGAGTGCCAAACCCAATGACGATTTCAATCCCAGGAATACCTGATAATTTAGTGAATGCATCTGGAGCCGGATTGTCTAAAGCAGGAGGTACGGGTAAATATATTATGACACCAAGCACAGGACGAGAAGTTAAAATAAACGTTACAGGTAAACTTCCTAATGGACAATCCGTTAGTTCTTCTCAAAATTTCAGGATTAAGGATATTCCTTCTCCAAGCGGCGCCATAAGAAAGCAATCTGGCTATGTTAAAATGCCTTCATCAAGTCTAGAAAATTCTACCGTTAGTGCAGAATTACCTGATTTTGATTTTGATTTGGTTCTTAATACATCTGGATTTACCCTAAAAGTACCAGGACAATCAGCAGTGGTTGTTGGTGGAAATAAAATGAATGACGCCGCCAGAAAAGCAATTGCTAAAGCAAAAAGAGGTGATGTTATTACAATATTCGACATAAAATCGTCGTTATCTGGTAACAGCTCATATAAAATAAAAGATGCTTCGGCAGTGAGTATTGAAATACAATAAAATAATTTAAATGATGAATAAGAAAAATATTGGAATTTTTATTTTGGCATTTGTGCTGTTTAATACCATGTATGCACAGTCAAATTTGTTGAATGCCAAAAAACCTTCTGATATTGGAAAAAAAACGGAAGCCCAAAAAGCCGTGGACAACGACAAGCCATTGGCCTATGGATATGTTGACGATAGAGATATTCTTTGGTCTAAAGTTGTTTGGGAGTTCATGGATTTAAATGAGCGAATTAATATGCCATTTTATTATCCTGTAGACACAATGAACGTATCATTGGATAGACGATCGCTGTTTGACACCTTGTTAAAAGGCATAAAAAACGGTGATATCACAGAGATTTATGATGATTCCTATTTTACGGCTAAAATGACCAAAGCTGAAATTAACAGTAAACTTTTTAGAATAGATACTACAGATGCAGGGTTTGATGAAATGAATGCCGGAAACCAAAATATTGAAGAATATGTTGATAAAATTAATTTAACTTCCCAAGATATTGAAGGATTTAAAATTAAAGGGCTTTGGTATTTTGACAAACGTCAGGGTGAATTAAAATATCGCTTGGTTGCTTTAGCGCCAATTGCGCCGGATGTGCAAACTATGGGTAGAGAAGATATTGATATTTCTGAACAATTGGCATTGTTCTGGGTTTATTTCCCCGATGCACGCCAAGTACTTCACAACGCAAAAGTTTTCAATCAAAAAAATTCAGCCTATCCAATTTCTTATGACCATTTATTGAATGCCCGAAGATTTAGTTCAATTATTTATAAAGAAGAAAATATTTACGGTGACAGGGATGTTGATCAATACGTAAAAGGAAATGCATTGTTCCAAGTTATGGAGTCTGATAAAATTAAAAATGAGATCAGAAATAAAGAACTCAATATGTGGAATTATTAAAAAATTAATATCGAAATCTTAAACCTCCTGCAATTTGCGGGAGTTTTTGTTTTATAAAGTAACTTTACATCATGCAAGTAGATTATATTATTGTTGGTTTGGGACTGGCGGGACTAGCCTTCACCAACGAATTGAAAAAAAATAAAAAATCCTTTTTGGTTTTTGAAGATAATTCCCAAAATTCTTCTATGGTAGCAGGCGGCGTTTACAATCCGGTGGTTTTAAAACGCTTTACGCCCGTTTGGAATGCAACGGAACAATTGCAAATTGCTTTGCCATTTTATAAGGATTTAGAAATTCAATTCAATAAAAAGTACGATTATAAAATAGACATTTATCGGGTATTTAAATCGGTTGAAGAACAAAATAATTGGTTTGCTGCCTGCGACAACCCAACGCTTTCCATTTTTATGGATACCAAGTTAATTAAGGAAAAACACGAAGGTGTTTTGGCCAATTTCGGTTATGGGAAATTATTGAATACCGGAAGAATTGATACAAAATCGTTAATCGAAGATTATCGGAATTATTTATCAGAAAGAAAACTAATCAGGAATGAAAGTTTTCAGTATGAAGCCTTAAAAATTTATGATAACAGTGTTGAATATAAAGATCTAATTGCTTTGAAAATTGTTTTTTGCGAAGGCTTCGGTTTAACAAATAATCCATTTTTTAATGAGTTACCTATGCAAGAAGCAAAAGGCGAACTTATTACTATTCATGCACCCAACTTAAATGTTGATTTTTTAATAAAAGCTGCTTTATTTGTATTTCCGCTTGGAGATAATTTGTACAAGGTTGGCGCCACTTTTAATTGGAAAGATAAAACACAGCTTCCAACGGAAGAAGGCAAAATCGAACTGACAACCAAACTGGAAACATTTATTACGGTTCCTTACACAATTGTTGAACATGTTGCCGGTATAAGGCCAACGGTTAAAGACAGAAGGCCATTGGCAGGGAAACATCCAAAGCATCCAAATTTGGCAGTTTTAAACGGACTTGGAACACGTGGCGTTATGATTGCACCAACCCTTGCAAAAGCACTTTATAATTATTTAGAAAATGGAATTGCTTTGGACAAAGAAATTTCTATTACTCGTTTTCTTTAGATTTAATAGCATTTGGATCATATTTTACAAAAAGATTGATCCATCCTATTCTTGAAAACCTGATGGTAAGTGGTGCTGTTAAAACCAATGCAATAACTATTGGAATAAAACTTTCCACCAAACTAAAATTAAAAAACAGGGTGACAACAGCAAATGTCGCGATTGAAATACCAACCGTGAGCGCATAATTTACATACATGGCGCCATAATAAAAGGAAGGTTCCATCATATATTTTAAACCGCATTTTGAGCAATGTTCATGCATTTGAAAAGCTTTATGCAATTTAAACATATTTTTCTCTTTCATGAAATCTCCTTCGTGGCATCGTGGACATTTATTGAATAAAATGCTGTAAAGCTTACTTCCTTTTTTAAACATTTATTATTTTTATTTGATTGAAATTCAGCCAATTATTAAATTAAAAACTTTAACTGAGTGCCAAATTTATTTGTAGTACTTTTGTACGATTTTTAAAACGCATACAAATTTACATTAAATTATAAACTATTAATGCTTAACGTACATAATTTATCGGTTTCTTTTGCCGGTTCCGATCTTTTTTCAGGAGTAACTTTTAAACTAAATAAAGGTGACAGAATTGGATTAATCGGAAAAAATGGTGCAGGGAAATCCACTTTGCTGAAAGTTCTTTCGAAGGATATCGAAAATTCCGGAGGAACTATGGCCTTTGATAAAGAGGTAAGAATAGGATTTTTGCGTCAGGATATTGATTTTGTTGAAGGTAGAACAATTTTGGAAGAGGCCTATCAGGCTTTTGAAGAAATCAAGCAGTTGGAAGGAAAATTGGAAATTATCAATCACGAATTGGTAACAAGAACCGATTATGAAAGTGAGTATTATCACGATTTAATGGTTAATTTAAATGAGTTTTCTCATCGATATGAATTGTTGGGTGGCTATAATTACCAAGGAAATACAGAAAAAATATTACAAGGTTTAGGATTTCAAAGAGAAGATTTTGACAAATTAACCAATACTTTTTCCGGAGGTTGGAGAATGCGAATCGAATTGGCGAAGTTGCTGCTTCAGGAAAATGACATTTTATTGCTGGATGAGCCAACAAACCACTTGGATATAGAATCTATTATTTGGCTGGAGAATTTTCTGAAAGTGTATTCAGGCGCCATTGTTTTGGTTTCGCATGATAAAATGTTTTTGGACAACGTGACCAACAGAACCATAGAAATTTCATTGGGCAAGATTTACGATTACAAAAAACCGTATTCTCAATTCTTATTGTTGCGAGGTGAAATAAAAGAAAAACAACTGCAGGCACAAAAGAATCAAGAAAAAGAAATTAAAGCAACACAAGTTTTAATTGATAAATTTAGGGCGAAAGCCAATAAGGCAACCATGGCGCAATCTTTAATAAAAAGATTGGATAAGGTGGAGCGCATAGAAGTTGATGATGATGACAATGCCGTGATGAACGTGAAATTCCAAATTTCCAAAGAACCTGGAAAAATTGTTATTGAAGCTGAAAATTTATCGAAAAGTTACGGCAAAAAACATGTGTTGGAAGATGTAGATTTGCTTATTGAAAGAAACAGTAAAATCGCATTTGTTGGTCAAAACGGACAAGGGAAATCGACGCTGGCAAAAATTATGGTGGGAGAAATTCCACATGGTGGTCATTTAAAGTTGGGCCATAATGTCGAAATCGGTTATTTCGCCCAAAATCAGTCGGAGTATTTGGATGCGGAAAAAACGGTCTTGGAAATTATGGAAGATGCCGCAACAGACACCAACAGATCTCGTGTAAGAGATATGTTGGGATCGTTTTTGTTTAGTGGCGACACGGTAGATAAAAAAGCAAAAATGTTGTCGGGTGGTGAAAGAAACAGGTTAGCATTGTGCAAATTGTTGTTGTCGCCTTTTAATGTTTTGATTATGGATGAGCCCACAAACCATTTAGATATAGCATCAAAAAATGTGTTGAAAATGGCGCTCAAAAAATTTGAAGGAACGTTAATTTTAGTTTCGCACGACAGGGATTTTTTACAAGGATTGGCCACAACAGTTTATGGTTTTAAAGACAAGGTAATTAAAGAATATTTGGGTGACATCGACTTTTTCTTGGAGCAACATCAGATTGAAAATTTGCGTGAAGCAGAAAAAAGAACTGTTGTTGCAAAAAAAAACTCGAATTCGTCTAAAAAAGAAGTGTCTCAGTTTTCAAAGGAGGAAGATAAAGAACTAAAAAAACTGAAAAATCAATTGTCTAAAATTGAAACTCAAATTGATGTTTTAGAAAAGGAAATTTCAGAAATGGACGAAGCTTTGGTAAAAGATTATGAGGCAACATCTAGCAAACCCAATTTTTTTGAAAACTATAAAGCAAATAAAACCAAAGTGGAAAAGTTGATGGATGAATGGGCCGAAATTGAAGAAAAAACTGAAAATTGCTCCTAGAAAATAAAAATAGCCGCATACAACAAATTCACTTTTCTGAAATTGAAAATAGTGGCGTTTCTCTTTTTATAAAACGCGAAGACGAATTGCATCCGTTTATTTCAGGAAATAAATACCGAAAATTAAAATACAATTTAGCCGAAGCCGCCAAACAGCAAAAATCAACCTTGCTAACTTTTGGCGGTGCGTATTCCAATCACATTGCCGCAACAGCCGCGGCCGGATTTTCCTATAATCTTAAAACAATCGGAATTATTAGAGGTGATGAATTGGCCAATAATTTAGCTGAAACAGTTCAAAATAATCCAACCTTGAAATTTGCTTCAGAACACAATATGCAATTTGAATTTGTTTCCAGGGAAGCTTACAGAGAAAAAACCACACCTGAATTTATTAAAAAACTTAAAGAAAAATTTGGCGACTTTTATTTGGTTCCGGAAGGTGGCACAAATAATTTTGCCGTAAAAGGCTGTGAAGAAATCTTGACCTTGGGAGATGAGAAATATGATATTATTTGTTGCGCTGTTGGAACCGGAGGAACGATATCAGGAATTATAAATTCGCTGAATAGGCATCAAAAAGCAATCGGTTTTCCGGCGTTAAAAGGTGATTTTTTACAACATGAAATCAATAACTACATACTAAAATCGGAAAATTGGAGTTTAAATACCAACTATCATTTTGGTGGTTATGCAAAAGTTTCAGAAGAATTAATTACTTTTATCAACAAATTCAAAAGTGAAACAAAAATTCCTTTAGATCCTGTTTATACTGGAAAAATGATGTTCGGCATTGTTGATTTGATCAAAAATGATTTTTTCAAAAAAGGAACCAAAATTTTGGCAATTCACACCGGCGGTTTACAAGGAATTGATGGTATGAATTTGTTTTTAAAAAAGAAAAATTTAGCACAAATAGCATAAATATGAAGTTAAAAATTGTTTTAATTTGTCTGTTAACCCTCGGTTTTTTATCAAGCTGTAACTCTAAAAAGCAGGTTGTTCACACAAAACACAAAACACCGCCAACGGAAAAGAAAGTGGTGGCTACAGAAAAACGCACACCAACAGTAAAAACAATTGAAGTAAAGCAATCCATAGCAACGTCAACCATAGAGTACATCAATACCTATAAAGATGTTGCGATGAAAGAGATGCGTGAATTTAAAATCCCGGCCAGCATTACTTTGGCTCAGGGAATTATAGAATCTACCAGCGGCAACAGCGAACTTACAAAAAGATCGAATAACCACTTCGGCATAAAATGCCACAAAGGTTGGGAGGGAAATTCTACTTTACATGATGATGATGAAAAAGGTGAATGTTTTCGTGTGTATGAAGATCCTTTTATTTCATATAGAGACCATTCCTTGTTTTTAACCACAAGAAGTCGTTATGCCAATTTATTCACGCTAAAAGATGGCGATTATGTTGGTTGGGCCCAAGGTTTAAGTGAAGCCGGTTACGCAACCGATAGGCGTTATCCGGCAAAATTAATTGGGCTAATTGAAAAATATGACCTGCATAAATACGATGCTGAAGTTCTTGGAATTCCATTCGAAAAAGTGGAAAATATGAGTTTGGCCCAGCATATTGTTGTCAAAGGCGACACCTTGTACAACATTTCAAAAAGATATGGCTTAACCGTTGAAGAACTCAAAAAAATCAATGAACTGGCTTCTAACGAGATCAGTATCGGACAAGAATTGAATATCACGAAATAAACTGCTAAAATCTATTCACCTATTTTCAAATAATATTTTGGGCGCTTCCGCTGAAGAAGCGGTCGGGCTTTTCGCTGCAATCTTTTTAACGGTAAAAACCGCTAAAAAGGATTTTCACTATAATCCCTAGCGCGGCTTTAATTTAAAATCAATAATTTTAAATCGATAATTGATTCCTTTAAATAGAAACATCCTATTTATTATCCAAAAAAAGTCAGATTAAAAAGAAATAATTTTGAATTATTAATTTTAACGTATTTTTGCAAAATATGATGAATAAACTTTCAGATTGGTTGCCTACCACTAACAAAGAGGTAAAACTCAGAGGTTGGGAAGAACTTGATGTAATATTATTTACAGGCGATGCCTATGTGGATCATCCTGCGTTTGGCGCTGCTGTGATTGGCCGTCTTTTGGAAAGTTATGGATTACGGGTGGCGATTGTGCCGCAACCAAGTGTACACGACAATTTGCAGGATTTCACCAAATTGGGCACGCCAAAATTGTTTTTTGCGGTTACCGGTGGTTGCATGGATCCGATGGTGAGCAATTACACCGCCAGCAAAAGAAAACGCGACAATGACGCTTATACGCCCAACGGCGATAAAGGTTTCAGGCCCGATTATGCAACTACCGTTTATTCAACTATTTTAAAGGAAAAATTTCCTGAAGTTCCGGTTTTAATTGGCGGAATTGAGGCTTCACTTAGAAGAGTTACGCATTACGATTATTGGAGCGACACTTTAAAACCAACCATTTTAATAGAATCAAAAGCTGATTTACTGGTTTATGGAATGGGCGAACAGCCCTTGCATGAAATTGTGAATTTGTTGAAAAAAGGCGTTCCTTTTTCCAGTATCAGAACGGTGAAGCAAACTGCTTTTTTGGTTGATAAAAGCGAAGAAATTCCAAAAAATAAAAATTGGGAAGATGTCTCCATCAATTCACATAAAATTTGTTTGAAGGATAAAAAATCCTACGCTGGAAATTTTAAAGTGATTGAACAGGAATCCAATAAACTGCATGCAAACCGTATTTTGCAAGAAGTGAACGATTACACGTTGGTCATTAATCCGCCTTACGAAACTATGACCGAAGCCGAAATTGACGCTTCTTTCGATTTGCCTTACACGCGTTTGCCGCATCCCAAATATAATTTGCGCGGACCAATTCCCGCATTTGAAATGATTAAATTTTCCATCAATATCCACAGAGGTTGTTTTGGTGGCTGCAGTTTTTGCACCATCTCTGCACATCAGGGAAAATTTATTGCCAGCAGAAGTCAGGAGTCTATTTTAAAAGAAGTGGATAAAGTAGCGAACATGCCCGATTTTAAAGGGTATTTGTCGGATATTGGCGGACCATCGGCTAATATGTACAAAATGAAAGGAAAAGTGCAGGAAATTTGCGACAGATGTGTTTCGCCTTCTTGTATTTCTCCGGTGATTTGCCATAATTTAGATACTTCACATAAACCTTTAACGGATCTTTACAAGGCAGTTGACAAACATCCGAAAGTAAAAAAATCATTTATAGGAAGCGGCATTCGACACGATTTATTGGTGCCTGAATTCAACAAATTGGCCGATCCAAAAGAGCTGGACGCTTATACTGAAGAAGTGATGACCAACCATGTTTCCGGCCGATTGAAAGTGGCGCCGGAACATACATCAGACAATGTGTTGAAATTAATGCGGAAACCTTCTTTTACCTATTTTCATAAGTTTAAAGAACGTTTTGACGCCATAAATATTCGTAAAAAACTAAATCTACAACTGATTCCATATTTTATTTCCAGTCATCCGGCCTGTGAATTGGAAGATATGGCGAATTTGGCTGGGGAAACCAAAGACATGGGTTTTCAACTTGAACAGGTTCAGGGTTTTACGCCTACGCCAATGACAGTTGCAACGGTTATTTATTATAGCGGTTATCATCCTTATACCATGAAACCGACTAAAACGCCAAGAACCAAACAAGAAAAAGACGAACAACACCGATTTTTCTTCTGGTATAAAAAGGAAAACCAGCAATGGATCAGAAATACGCTCACAAAAGTTGGCAGAACAGACTTGTTACAAAAATTACTTCCGGAGAATAACAGCTGGCGAAAAAATAAAAATGCTCCGTCTAAAGACACTTTTAATGATACCATTCCTTTTAATAAATCAACTAAAGGAAAATTTTTCAAAAAAAATAAAGCAAAGAATTAAGCAACAAAAATTTAGGGCTTTAAATTAAAATCTTAAATTTGTTTTTACTTTAAATAATATAAATAATGAAAAAATTATTGCTGCTTTTTTTATTGTTTTCAGCTTCTTTAATTGCCCAAAATAAAGTTAAAGTCGATTTAAGCAATCCTAACGCAACTATTTCAACCCACATATATTTTCTGCAATCCAATTCTTATGAGCCCGAAAAAGCAGCCAGAGTAATTTATGGATATGACAGTATGGAGGCGCAGGAAATTGCAATCAAACTAAAGACAATCATGGATGCTAAAGGACTTAAAGTCGATTTTAGCAAAGTGCCAACCGATAGTATATATTCAGATACCACAATTACCAAAAGTGGAAATCAATACCTTTTATTTCCAAACAAAATGCCTGAAATATATTTGGAAAAAATTGAAGACAATTGGTATTATTCCAAAGAAACTTCCGGTAAAGTTTTGGAAATTTATGATTTGATGTACCCTTGGTATTCTGAAAAATTACAGGAAATAATCCCTGAAGTAGGACACCGAAAACTCTTTAACGTTGAACTTTGGCAATATCTTGGCTTACTTATTTTAATAACAATCTCTTTTGGATTGTTTTATATACTGCGGAAAATAGTTTTTTTGATATTAAATAAATCGCAACATTTAATCATTAATATATCCGATGAAGAGATTAAATCTTCTTTAAAAAAATTAACACGTCCAGTTGTTTTATTGATTTTAATGGCATTTATCAAAAACAGATTACCATCATTGGTGCTGCATATTGATGTCAATAACTTTTTGCTTTTATCCATAAACATTATGGTGGTGGTTTTTTGGATTTATGTATTTATGAAATTAGTTTTGGTAATTATGAGCATCTATGCCAAATATGCTGAATCTACCGTTTCTAAATTGGATGATCAATTGGTGCCTGTGTTGAAAAATTTCTTAATGGGATTGGTCATATTTTTAGGAATATTAAAACTTTTGACGCTATTTGGCGTTGATCCCGTAACAGTAGTTGCAGGTGCTTCCATTGGTGGTATCGCAATTGCTTTGGCTTCACAGGATACTGTTAAAAACTTTATCGGGACCATCATGATTTTTATCGACAAACCTTTTCATATTGGCGATTGGATTGAAGCTGGAACCGTTATTGGCACAGTTGAAACGGTTGGTTTTAGATCAACCACCGTGAGGGCTGCCGATACCACAATTTTCCAGATTCCCAACAGCCAACTTTCGGAAATGGTGGTGAATAATAAAGGTTTGCGCTCTTTCCGCCGATATACTACAAATTTAGGTATTCGTTATGATACGCCTCCCGAACTTATTGAGGCTTTTGTACTGGGAATCAGAAGAATTATTGAATTAGATCCTGCAACCAGAACAGAAGAATATAATGTTGAATTTGCCGGTTTTGCCGATTCATCATTATCGATACTTTTAAATGTTTATTTTGTGAATTTGGATTGGTCGAATGAGCAATCTTCCAAACATAAATTGCATATGAAGATTTTAAAATTGGCCAGTAGCTTGGGCGTCGGTTTTGCATTCCCTTCATCAACTGTTATGATTGAACAGTTTCCCGATAAACCGGTATTCGATATCAATTATAATACCGATGAAAAAAGAATTCAGAAAATATTGGATGACATTAATAAACCGGTAGAATGAAAAAAATTCTCATAATTCTTGTCGCAATAATATCGATTTCATGCAAGGAAAATAATAATGCGCGAAAACCTGTAAAACAAGTTACCGTAGTACAAAACTGGACAGATATGCAAAATAAATTGAGTAAATATGCTACTTTTAAGTTGACATCAGACTTAAGTGTTTTAAGCGAAAATGAACGTAAAATGTTGCCGATTCTGATAAAAGCAGCAACGATAATGAATAAATTGTTTTGGTATGAAGCGTATGGCGACAAAAAACAGCTGTTGGACAGTATTTCCAATGAAGACACCAAAAAATTTATTGAAATAAATTACGGTCCGTGGGACAGGCTTGATGGAAACAAGCCATTTGTTGATGGCATTGGAAACAAACCTGCTGGCGCAAATTTTTATCCGACAGATATGACGAAAGTGGAATTTGATGTCTTTATTGATGAATCCAAATTGAGTTTGTACACTTTTATCAGAAGAAATAAAGAGGGAAATCTTTTTACAATCCCTTATCATGTTCATTTTAAAAATGAAGTGAGAGAAGTTGCTGTTTTATTACTGGAAGCTGCAAAATTAGCCGATGATGAAGGACTTAAAAATTATTTGGAATTGCGTGCACAAGCATTTTTAGATGATAAGTACCAAGCAAGCGATTTGGCCTGGATGGATATGAAAACCAATACGCTTGATATTGTGATTGGTCCGATTGAAACGTATGAAGACAATCTCTACGGAAATAAAGCGGCTCACGAGGCTTATGTGCTTATAAAAGATCAGGTTTGGAGTGAAAAATTGGCGCGTTTTGCCAGTTTTTTGCCCGAGTTGCAAACCGGACTTCCAGTTTCGGAAACTTATAAAGCGGAAATTCCCGGAACCGATTCCGATTTGAATGCCTATGATATTGTTTTTTATGCAGGCGATTGCAATGCAGGCAGTAAAACCATCGCCATTAATTTACCAAATGATGAAACGGTTCAATTGCAAAAAGGCACAAGAAGATTGCAGTTAAAAAATGCCATGCGTGCCAAATTCGATATCATTTTAAAACCAATTTCTGAAGTTTTAATTGATTCAAGCCAACAAAAATACATCAAATTTGAAGCTTTTTTTGCCAACACTATGTTTCATGAAGTGGCTCACGGATTGGGTATCAAAAACACTATCAACAATAAAGGAACCGTTCGAAACGCATTAAAAGAACAAGCTTCAGCTTTGGAAGAAGGAAAAGCTGATATTTTAGGATTATATATGGTGCAGCAGTTGCATAGAAAAGGAGAATTGGATGGTGACATAAAAGATTATATGACCACTTTTATGGCAGGTATTTTCCGTTCCGTTCGTTTTGGCGCTTCAAGCGCTCATGGAAAAGCCAATATGATTCGGTTTAATTTTTTTAAGGAAAAAGGTGCTTTCACAAAAAATGCAGATGGCACCTATAAAGTAAATTACGATAAAATGGAAGAGGCAATCCGACAGTTATCTTACTTAATTTTAACTTTGCAGGGCAATGGTGATTACGAAGGTGTTGTTAAATTGGTTGAAGAAAAAGGAATAATTTCTGCTGATTTGCAACGGGATTTGGATAAGCTAAGCACAGCCAATATTCCTGTTGATGTTGTTTTTGAGCAGGGCATTGAAGTTTTAGGATTGTAAGAAATAGAATAGTTATTGCAATAAAAAAGAGCTTTCGACTGAAAGCTCTTTTTTGTGAATGTATTGTTCTGTATTAAGATTTCGGATCTAAAAATCCATCAACACGTTTAGCAATATCCTGCAAATGATATTTAGTGTTGGTATTGGTTGCGGCAAGTGCAGCTCTTTGAGCGGCAGCTTTCACGCGGTTTAATTCTCCGCGAGCAACTGAAACAATATCAGATTCATTTACGGTAACCGAAGTCATTTTTACATAACTTGATTTTCTTCCGCTTGGTTTAACATCTTTAGCAGTCATTAAATAACCTAGTCTGTCAACATAAGCTCTTTGTAAATTTCTTCTGTAAGTGTCAATATTTTTGCCTGTGCTTAATTCAGACCAAATTCCGCTTTGTAAATCATTCATCATAGAAATTAAAGAATAGGAATTGGTGCCATATAAAGTTTCATTTTCAATCATTCTCATCATTCTGCCTAAATCTAAAATATTGTTTAAAGTCCTCACCTGTGTTGCTCTAACTCTTTCGGTTACTCCGGAATATTCCGTTCTTCCAATAATATTTTTATCAATAAGCCAGGTTGGCGTTTCAAACAATTCCTTATTTACAAATTTCAAACATTCTTTTTGATGCGTTTTATCAACGTGTTTGTATACAGCGCCCGCTTGATCGGAAGTTTTATAATTTTCATAAACACCACCTAAATTTGAAGAAACATGGCCCATATATCTGTTGAATTGTGACAATACATGGCCATACATAGTTTCCAAATCATCATAATTTTTGCCTTTTTCAGAGGTCCATTTTATGAGGTTAGGCATAATTCTTTTTAAGTTTGCAATGCCATAAGCGCTTGCTTTAATGGCGTTATTACCCAAATCTTCAGTTTGTGAGCTTGGGTCAACTACATCGCCGGCTTGTTGGTGTCCAAATCGGTACAACGGGTCGCCAGAATGTTTTAATATCCAGCCATCTAACGTTTCTTTTTCATCTTCAGCAGTTTTTGCATCTAATATTGGACGATATCCCCAACTCATAGCATATTTATCATAGACGCCAATGTTTGGCATTAAGGCAACTCCTTCATCACCAGGTTGTGCAATATAGTTGAAACGTGCATAGTCCATAATAGATGGTGCGGTTCCAAATTTTTTGGTAAAAGTTGCAGATCGAAGCGAATCTACAGGATAGGCGGAACTGCTTCCCATATTGTGCGGTAATCCTAATGTGTGGCCAACCTCATGAGATGATACGAATTTTATCAATTCACCCATAACTTCATCTTTAAATTCAGCACTTTGCGCATCCGGATTAATTGCTGCTGTTTGCACAAAAAACCAACCTTGCAACAAGCTCATTACATTGTGGTACCAGTTAATGTCAGATTCCAAAATTTCTCCCGATCTCGGATCACTCACGTGCGGGCCATTTGCATTTGGGATAGGCGAGGCCAAATATCTCACTACAGAATAACGAACATCTTCCGGACTCCATTCAGGGTCTTCTTCTTTTGTTGGCGGATCTTTTGCAATAATTGCATTTTTAAATCCGGCGGCTTCAAAGGCAACTTGCCAGTCTTCAATTCCTTGTTTTATGTATTTTACCCATTTTTCAGGGGTTGCTCTGTCAATATAATAAACAATTTGTTTTTTTGGTTCAACCAATTCCCCATTTTTGAATTTTTCAATATCTTCATCTTTCACTTCCAAACGCCATCTGTCTAAATAAGTTACCTCTTCGCTTTTTTGAGCTTCAGAACCATAATCTGTCTGGCTTGTAGTGAACCATCCAACGCGTTCATCAAAAATTCTTCTTTTCATAGGAACTTTCGGCAATAAAATCATAGAATTGCTCATTTCAACAGAGATCATTCCGGTACTTGAATTCGATGGAGGTTCACTGGCTGAATAGGTTTTTACATGACGCATTTCAATGTTTTGCGGGTAACTTTTTACACTTTCAATAAATGAATTTTTAGGCTCAAGTTTGGTGATTTTATATTCTTTTCTAATATTTTCAGGCAATCCCAAAGGTTTTACATCAGTCGTAAATAGTTCCGTAACATCAATTACTGTCGAAGTTTTATCGTTGTTGAAGGCTTTAATTGGAAATGCAAATAAAACAGGCTCAAAATTTGAGTTTACTACAGCTTCATGTACTGGAAGTTCTTCATTGGCAACAATATTATGTGAAACCACCCGCAATAAAATTTGTTTGTCTTTTTTTTGCCAGCGCAACACTTGGGTGTTTGTTTTTTGTCCGCCAAAACTTTGATCATTTGAAGTGTTTTTGGCGATTCTCGTAACCATTAAAAGCTCTCTTTCAAGCAATGAATCCGGAATTTCAAAAAGGTACGCTTCATCCACAAAATGAACTTTAAACAAGCCTTCGTCTGTCACGGCATCAGCAGTAACAACTTTGCTATAAGGTTCAATGGCATTTTTTTTTGGTTTTGGGGCAGGAGCTGCAGGAACATCTTCATCTTTACTTTTGTTCTTTTTTTGAGCTTCAGCATTTGTAGATATCCCAACTATTAAAAGAAAGGTTAATAAGCCAGTTAAAAATTGTTTTGTCATAAAATTATTTGTTTGATTAATGTTGAAAATAATTCTACAATATATTAAATAGATCTATGATTATTCTTAAATATTTGTTAAAGAAAATGTATAATTTTAACAAATACAGGAATTAAAAATCTAAAATGTTGGTATTATTAAATATAAAAGCAACGCCAATTAACGTTGCTTTTTAATACAAAAAAAATTTAAATTTTGCTTTTTAAAAAATATCAATTTCTTTTCAATTGCCTTTGAATTTTTTCAATGGCAGATTCAATTGGTTTGTCTGGCTCAATAACGTTATAAGCACCCCAAAATTCAGGGTCTTTAAATCCTGAAGTATTGTCGCTCATAATTACGGAAGGCCTTAAGCGATCCTTAAGTTTTGGAAGTTGGCTTGCGTCGCTTTTTTTCCAATCTGTAACAGCCATTTCAATAGTTGTGTAATAGAAGGTGTTGAACCATTTTTTAGCCCAATCAATTTTAAAACCAAGCTCAACCCTGCTATAGCCATAAACCCATTTCCCTTCTTTTTCCCGATATTCTACTTGGTAATAAGCCTGAATTGGAAGCACATCGGCGTCTTTAGGTTTTTTTACGATAAAGAAACGACTGGCTTTTTGTTTGTTTTCAAGATTTAAATAAAATTTGGCATTGGTTAAAGCCAGTGATTGTGCATCAATATATAATTTTCCGTAAAATAATGGGTCTGTAATGTGTTTTTTTTGTTTAAAATTCACAACGTGAATAAGTCTGTTGTCAATTTTTGTGGAGTTGTCAAAAGTAAAATCATAAATATCAACCATATCTTCATCAAACATCATCGTTGTGTTTTTCATGATATCAATATATAAGGTGTTAAATGGTCCACCCTTGAGTTTAAAAGCCACAGTGTCCAATTTGTTATAATCGGTGCTTTTGCGCGCTTTATAAATTTTTAAAACATCACTTTTGTCTGTGGTATATGGTTGTTTGTAAATTTCAACAACTGCTTCGGAAAGCGACACATAGGTTCTTCTTTTTTTTATCGTTTCTCTGTAAAATGAAGTCATTTTCAGATCATCATTAACATAATTGTCACCTTTTCTTTTAAGCATTTCCTGCACTATTGAAGTGGCGTCTTTCACATTAATTTTAACTTCAGAAAGTTCTTCTATATATGTTTCAAGTCTTACAATTGTATTGTCCTTGTCAAAATCTGAGATATTGATCACTTTACTTGTATAACCCAAAAATGAAATAGTTACCTTATGGTTGACATATTTTTTTGGAACTTTTAGAAGAAAATTACCTTGTGTATTTGTAATGGTACTAATATTTGTTCCATTAATCAGCAGTGTTGCATATTCCAATGGTTTTTTTGTTTTGCTGTCTATCACGCTACCTCGGTATTCATTAAATCCGATGGTGTCATTAAGAATGCTATTGGTTGCATAACTGTAATTTTGAAATCCGATAATAACAAGCAATAAAAAAATTGCGTTTATAAAGGTTGTTCTGGCTGAAATTGAACCTTGTTTTATCATGGTTTAGAAGTTTAAATTAAACACAAATTTGACAATCTAAGATACGAAATTTTCAATAAGTTTAAAAGAAAAAAGGAACTGCATTGCTGCAATCCCTTTTTAAGTTTTTGTATTTACATTTCCGATTTAGGAACCGGAAATCCACGATCTCGCAACAAGGCGTCAATTTTGGCATCTCGCCCGCGAAATTGTTTAAATGCTTCGGCAGGATCTACAGAATTTCTTGGAGCAAATAAATATTTTACCATTTTTGCAGCCAATTCTTTATCATAAAATCCGCCCGGCGCTTCTTCAAATGCTTCTGCAGCATCTGCGGTAAGCACATCAGCCCACATATAACCGTAATAAGCAGTTGCATAGCCTTCACCTGAAAAAACATGGCCAAAATGAGGCGCGCGATGGCGCATAACCAATTCTTTTGGCATATTCATGGCGGCTAAAGTTTCTTTTTCAAAAGCAGCGACATCAATATTTGTTGGGTCAGCTAAATGAAATTTCATATCCATAATAGCAGAAGCCAAATATTCAGTGGTTGAAAATCCCTGATTAAAGGTGGAGGATTTTTTAATTTTCGCAACCAAAGCTGGAGGAATTGCTTCGCCGGTTTTATAATGAACTAAAAATTGGTTGATGACTTTATCGGTAGATAACCAACGCTCCAAAACTTGCGATTGAAATTCGGTATAATCCCTAACGCCACCATTAAGCGTTGGATATTTTACGTCTGCAGAAAAGAAATGCAGGGCGTGGCCAAATTCGTGTAAAAATGTTGTGGCGTCATCCCAAGAAACCAAAACAGCTTCACCCGGACCCGGTTTTACAAAATTAGAATTGTTTGATCCCAAAACGGTTTTTTTACCGTCGAATGTTGAGTAATCTCTATAAGTTGTTGCCCAGGCGCCAGATCTTTTTCCTTGTCGCGCAAAAGGATCCAAATACCACAAGCCAATATGTTCGCCAGTTGATTTGTTGGTAACTTCCCAAACTTTAACGTCTGGATGAAATACAGGAACGCTTCCTTCAGGAACAGGCGTAAACTTGAAATTAAACACTTCATCTGCCACAAAGAATAACGCTTGGGTCAATTTGTCCAATTGTAAATATTGCTTTACTTCATCAGAATCCAAATCGTATTTTTCTTTTCTTACTTTTTCTGAATAGTACTGATAATCCCAAGGTTCAATGGTAATATTGTCATTATTTTTGTTGGCAATAGCTTGCATATCTGCAACTTCTTCGTTAACTCTTGCAATGGCTGCAGGCCAAACGGCATTCATAAGCGCCATAGCATTTTCTGGCGTTTTCGCCATTCTGTTTTGTAATCGCCATTCGGCAAAATTATCAAAACCTAAAAGTCCCACACGTTCTTTTCTAAGTTTCAGAATTTTGGCCACATTTTCTTTATTGTCAAATTGATCATTATTGTCGCAGCGAGAATAATAGTTTTTCCAAACTTTTTCACGTAATGTTCTTTCATCCGAATAAGTTAAAAAAGGCGCCATTGAAGATCTAGTGTTGGTAATGGCATATTCACCTTCACGTCCTTTGTCTTTGGCTGCTTTTTCGGCGGCCTTAATCATGGATTCCGACAATCCGCTTAATTGGTCTTTTGTTAAATAAACCACATAATTTTCTTCGTCGGCTAAAATATTGTTTGAAAAATTGGTGTAGATTGAAGAAAGTTCTTTATTAATAGCTGCATAACGTGCCTTTTTAACTTCGTCCAATTCAGCGCCGTCCATCGCAAATCTTTCATAAATAAGTTTGGCAACTCTTTGTTTGTCTGCTTCTAACGGATTTTTCAATGAATTTTCGTAAACCGTTTTAATTCTGTCAAATAATTTTTTGTTTTGCGAGATTTTTGAACTAAACTCCGATAAAATCGGCGCCATTTCTCCCTGAATTTTTCTGAACTCCGGCGAAGATAAATTGGCACTCCAAATTCCATAGTATTTAAAAACGCGATCGAGAACTTCTCCCGATTTTTCCATCATCACTATGGTATTTTCAAAAGTTGGTGCTTCCGGATTGCTGGTGATGTCATCAATTTCTTCCAAATTTAAAGCCATGCCTTTTTCTAAAGCCGGTTTAATGTCGTTAAGGTTCATTTTGTCAAAAGAAGGAATGCCGCCATAAGGACCCGTCCATTTTTCTAATAACACATTCTTGTTTTGCATAGTTGTCGCTTTTTCTTTGTTTTGCGCAAAAGTGGTAGAAACTATTAAAGTGCAAAAAATAACTGACTTTAATGTTCTTGTCAAAAAATATTTATTCATCATTAGGTTGAATTTTAGGAAGCTTTTTTATCAGGAAGCTTTGCTGTTAATGTTTTTCAAATTTAATTATTTAAAAGCAATAACTTTCTATCGAATCGTAATTTATATTGGTTTTAAAGAAAGTTAATTTTTTTATTTTAGGGAATAACAATGTCTAATTCCTGAGTATAATTTGGAATAACCTTCATTCAAAATTTAAATTGATGTAAAATTAAGCAGCGCCAAATGTACTGTTGGTTTTATTCCCCAAAACCAAAATTAAAGCTCAGGCTATTGGCAGCAATAATTGCAATTACACCCACAACAACAAGCGGTATGCCAATAGTGGCAAGCGTTGACATAGTTTTGTTTTGAAGATGAATATTATTTAATTGGTCATTTCTCAATAATATTTTTACATTTTTTTGATCTTTTGTGTCTTCTACAATTTGGGCAGACAATATATCTGCAGTAACAGATTTCCTTTTTGTAATGCCGTAGATGTTGCCATTTTCTCTTTGTAATTGTTGAAATTCATAAGTGTCTTCTGTTTCTGAAGTTAATTTAACTTTGTTATTGGATTGTAAGGCTTCATCTAAATTGGCGGTACTTGAATGGTATGCAACACAACTTTGAGCAAGAATTGTTAGCGACAATAACATAGAAATCATTTTTAAATATTTGCGAATTGTTTTCATCATCGTAAGTTTTTAAGTTTTACCTAAAGTTATTTAAGAAACTGCACGTATAACCTGATGGTTATCAAGAACTAAGATGATTGTT
>CAMDPE010000037.1 GCA_945903795.1 Lutibacter flavus
TTGGTAAAACGCAAAAAGAATAAATTTTTGAAATGAAATACTTTAGGTAAAATGTTTGTCAAACGCTGGTAATAAGTTTCGGGAGAATCGGTGAATTGGGCAATCATTTTGTTGAAATTATCGCCATTCCATTTTTCTTGCTCAAAAAATGTTTTCAGCTGAATTTCGATGGCTTTTTTTGGAATGATGAGCGCACCGGCAAAATAGGATGCCATAAAATTATTTAAAACCTGATCGAAAGTTTCAAATTTTATCCATGAAAATGTATAAAGCCTCTCTTTTAAGTTCAGGTAATTGTAAGCGAGTTCTTTAGCGAAAATAAATGTTTTTTGCGATTCGTCAATAGTGTCACTTAAGAGTAATGTCTTCGTTTTTGGAATAAAAACGCATCGTAATTCTGTTAAATTGGTGTAAGAGGAAAGTCCGTTATTGATAATTTTATAATCAAACTCCTCTACCAAAATTTCTTCTAAATCTTCCGATTTTATTTTTTCCTCCAAATTAATCTGATAGGCTTTGGCGAACTTTTCAACACTAAGTTCGATATCTTCAAAATAGTTATTATGCGCTTCCTGATAAGAACGCAAAGCGGCTAAAAAGAAACTTTCGCGCGATAGGTTATAGTTTTGGGCAATCTTAATTAAGGTGCTGATAAACGCATTTACCTTGGCCGGTGCATTAGAAATAATGTCAATTAAGTCGGCTTCCTGAATGCCAAATAAATCCAACGGAATTTCTTTTAATATTTTAGATTGCAATATTTCCCCCAAAGGCGCCAGGTTTTTGTCGAGTTTTAAGGAAACCATATTGTCGTAAGGAACATCCAACACTTGCGACAATAGCGCAATTTTATCCGTTTTGGGATATTTTTTGCCTTTTTCAATTTCGTTTAGATACGATTTTGAGATATTTGTGAGTTTGGAAAGTCCAAATAAGGACAGATTTTTCTCTGTTCTGATTTGCTTCAGTTTCAATCCAAAGATTAAACGGATGTATTCTTCTTCGATATTCATAAAACAAAGGTATGTTTTTTAGCGAAATAATAAAAATTTATATAAAATTAAAATTTAGCGAACGTTCGCTTGTTTTATCAAAAACTTTATTTTATGTTTGCCTTCATAAAATCATAGCAAAATGAAAAAATTTAATGAAACAACAATTCACCCGGTATCTTTTTCGGAAGATGTAAAAAATTCTTACTCAGCTATTTTGACAAATGAAGCGATGGATTTTTTAGTGCAGCTGCATGAGAAATTTAACAGCGAACGTTTGGAATTGTTGGAAAGAAGGATATCGAAGCAAAATTATTTTGACAATGGAAATTTCCCTGAATTTCCAAAAGAAACTGTTGCAGTGAGAGAAGGTGATTGGACAGCAGCGCCATTGCCAAAAGATTTGTTGGACAGAAGGGTTGAAATTACGGGGCCGGTTGACAGGAAAATGATCATCAACGCGTTAAATTCAGGTGCAAAAGTTTTTATGGCCGATTTTGAAGACAGCAATTCCCCAACCTGGATCAATTTAATGGAAGGGCAACAAAATTTAAGGGACGCCAACAATAAAACCATTTCATTTTCAAATGAAAACGGAAAGGAATATAAATTAAACGAAACCGTCGCCACAATTTGTGTGAGGCCAAGAGGTTTGCATTTGAACGAAAAGCATTTGCTGATCAATGAAGAAGAAATGTCGGGTTCTTTGGTTGATTTTGGTTTGTATTTTTTTCACAATGTGAAACAATTGTTAGAAAATGAATCCGGACCTTATTTTTATTTACCAAAACTGGAACATTATCTGGAAGCCCGCTGGTGGAATGAAGTTTTTGTGTTTTCGCAAGAATACTTCGGCATAAATCAAGCAACCATTAAAGCCACTGTTTTAATTGAAACCATTACTGCAAGTTTTCAGATTGATGAGATTATCTATGAATTAAAAGACCATATGGCTGGATTGAATTGTGGTCGTTGGGATTATATTTTCTCCTATATCAAAAAATTCAGGAATCACAAAAATTTTAGTGTGCCAGACAGAAGTCAGGTAACAATGGCAACACCTTTTATGGAAGCTTATTCCTTGTTGGTGATTCAACGTTGTCACAAGCGAAATGTTCATGCAATTGGCGGAATGGCAGCACAAATTCCGGTAAAAAATGATGAAGAGGCAAACAGAATCGCCTACGAAAAAGTGAGAATTGATAAAGAACGCGAGGCAAAAAATGGCCACGACGGCACTTGGGTGGCACATCCGGGATTGGTTCCTGTGGCTTTGGAAGTTTTTAATCAGTTTATGCCAGCGCCCAATCAAATTGATAAAAAACGAAACGATTTAAAGATTACCGAATCTCAATTGCTGGAGCAGCCAAAAGGAACGATTACGGAAGACGGAATTCGCAAAAATATCAATGTCGGTATTTTATATCTGGAATCCTGGCTATCTGGAAATGGCGCTGCAGCCTTGTATAATTTGATGGAAGACGCCGCAACAGCTGAAATTTCAAGAACGCAATTGTGGCAATGGCTTCATAACAATTCGACTATGGCGGACGGCAGAAAATTTACGGTTGAATTGTATATTGAATTATTGGAATCAGAAATCCGTCAAATTAAAGCGTTGGTAGGGGAAAATGAATTCGAAAACGGAAAATTTAAACTGGCCATCGAATTGTTTGATTCTCTGGTCGTCTCGGAAAAGTTTGAAGAATTCTTAACCTTAAAAGCTTATAAATACCTATAAAAAAATCACCCAAAAACCGCGAAATTAAAGGGTGATTCATATAAATAACCATAAAAATTAAATACACGACAAAATTATGAAAAATTTAGCACAAAGTAATTATAGTTCTGCTATACAAACAGTAAAAGATCTTAAAGCTAAGTATGGAAATACTTGGAATGCAATAAATCCTGAAATTGCAGCTAGAATGGTTGCTCAAAATCGTTTTAAAACAGGGTTAGATATCGCAAAATATACCGCTGCCATTATGAGAAAAGATATGGCAGAATATGATGAAGATACTTCTAATTACACACAATCATTAGGTTGTTGGCATGGTTTTGTTGCGCAGCAAAATATGATAGCTGTTAAAAAGCATCATAAAACAACAAGTAAAAGATATTTATATCTTTCTGGCTGGATGGTAGCTGCATTACGCTCAGAATTTGGACCATTGCCAGACCAATCGATGCACGAAAAAACGACAGTTCCGGCATTAATAAAGGAAATTTATGATTTCTTACGTCAAGCAGATGCCATTGAGTTAAATGATTTGTTCAGAAAACTTGAAAAAGGAGAAGATGTACAAAATCAAATTGATAATTTTGAAACACATGTAGTTCCTATTATTGCTGATATTGATGCAGGTTTTGGGAATGAAGAAGCTACTTATTTGCTAACAAAGAAAATGATTGAAGCCGGCGCTTGTGCCATTCAAATTGAAAATCAAGTTTCTGATGCGAAACAATGTGGTCATCAGGATGGAAAAGTTACGGTGCCTCATGAAGATTTTATCGCTAAACTGAATGCCATTAGGTATGCGTTTTTAGAATTAGGAGTGGATGACGGAATTATTGTTGCAAGAACAGATTCTGAAGGTGCTAGTTTAACACAGAAATTACCAGTTAGTAATGAACCGGGAGATTTAGCTTCTCAATATTTAGCCTTTATTGAAGCGGAAGAAATTGACATAAATGATGCTGAAGAAGATGATGTATTTCTTAAAAGAGATGGGAAATTGGTGCGTCCTGTAAGATTGCCAAATGGATTGTATCAATTTAAAGATGGCTCTAATATAGACAGGGTTGTGTTAGATTGTGTTACCAGTCTTCAAAATGGAGCGGATTTACTTTGGATTGAAACTCCAACACCAAATGTTAAGCAAATTGCACATATGGTAAACAGAATTAAAGAAGTTGTGCCAAATGCTAAATTGGTTTACAATAACTCACCATCTTTTAATTGGACATTAAATTTCCGCAATCAGGTATATGAAGAAATGCTTTCAGAAGGTGAAAATATGACCGACTATGATAGAAATAATTTAATGGATATACAATATGATGATTCGCTATTGTGCTATCGTGCTGATGAGAAAATTAGAACATTCCAAATAGATGGGGCAAGATATGCAGGCATTTTTCATCACTTAATTACATTACCAACTTATCATACAACAGCTCTTGATATGAATAATTTAACTGAAGGTTATTTTGGAGAAGAAGGTATGTTGGCTTATGTAAAAGGTGTTCAGAGACAAGAAATTCGTAAAGGTGTTTCTTGTGTAAAACATCAAAGAATGGCAGGGTCAAATCTTGGTGATGACCACAAAACATTTTTTGCAGGAGACAAAGCTTTAAAAGCAGGAGGCGAAAACAACACCTCTAATCAATTTGAAGTTATCTCTAAAAACAACAAAGTTGAAGAAAAATTAAGTAGGGTTGTTTAAATAATTTAAACAAAAAACCTAGTCAGCACAGTTTTAAAATAGCTAAATTTTACTTTTATTTTAATTTAACGCACTCTTAAAGAGTGCGTTTTTTTGTATTTTGTAGTTGAAAATTACGATATTTGTAAACCGTAAATTTTTTTAAAAACTAATTTAACAAATAACCTTACAAAATGAACAAAAATACTGTATTAGCCTGGGCAACATTTATTATGCTTGTAGTTGGTTTAGGGCTTATTGCACTTGGAGCATTTAGATATGATGATGTTGCGGGCTGGGGATTTGCCTCTGTTGGAGTCGGATTTTTTGCCATAGCCTGGGTGTTTAACGCTTTGAAGGGAAGGGTTTAAAAATTAAAGTTAGAAGTTAAAAGTCGGAAGACCCAAATCAGAAGTCCGAAGATGTACCTAGCAATTAATAACCTTCAATATTAAAATACTTATAAATCAAAATTAACAACTATAACAATGGCAGACGATAATAAGGTGATTTTTTCAATGGCAGGTTTAACCAAAACTTATCAGGGAGCAAATAAGCCGGTTTTAAAAAATATTTATTTAAGTTTCTTTTACGGAGCTAAAATCGGGATTTTAGGTTTAAACGGTTCCGGTAAATCCACCTTGCTTAGAATTATAGCTGGACTTGAAAAAAATTATCAGGGTGATGTGGTTTTTGCACCGGGTTATTCTGTCGGATTTCTGTCACAGGAACCTCAATTGGATGATAGCAAAACGGTATTGGATGTGGTGAAAGAAGGCGTGGCCGAAACCGTTGCGATTTTAGAAGAGTACAATAAGATAAATGATATGTTTGGCTTGGAAGAAGTGTATTCCAATGCCGACAAAATGGATAAATTAATGGCGCAACAAGCGGTGCTTCAAGATAAAATTGACGCTTCAAATGCCTGGGAACTGGATACAAAGCTTGAAATTGCCATGGATGCATTAAGAACGCCCGATGGTGACACACCCATTAAAAATCTTTCGGGAGGTGAACGCAGAAGAGTTGCTTTGTGCCGATTGCTGCTTCAGGAACCTGATATTTTATTGTTGGATGAGCCAACCAACCATTTGGATGCGGAATCTGTGCATTGGTTGGAAAATCACTTGCAACAATATAAAGGAACCGTAATTGCTGTTACGCACGACCGTTATTTCTTGGACAATGTGGCGGGTTGGATTTTAGAGTTGGACAGAGGTGAAGGAATTCCTTGGAAAGGAAATTACTCTACCTGGTTAGAGCAAAAATCAAAAAAATTAGCTCAAGAATCCAAACAGGCTTCCAAACACCAAAAAACATTGGAACGAGAGCTGGAGTGGGTGCGAATGGCGCCAAAAGGCCGTCACGCAAAATCGAAAGCCCGTTTGTCGAATTACGACAAATTGATGAGCCAGGATCAAAATCAATTGGATGAAAAACTGGAAATTTACATTCCAAACGGACCTCGTTTAGGGACAAATGTAATTGACGCCATTGGTGTTTCGAAAGCTTTTGGCGATAAATTATTGTATGAAAATTTAAACTTTAAACTTCCTCAAGCGGGAATAGTTGGTGTTATTGGTCCGAATGGTGCCGGTAAAACTACCATTTTCAAAATGATTATGGGTGAAGAAAAACCTGATAAAGGCGAGTTTATTGTAGGTGAAACTGCCAAGATCGCATATGTTGACCAAAGTCATTCAAACATTGATCCTGAAAAAACAATTTGGCAAAATTTTGCCGACGAGCAGGAACTTGTTTTAATGGGTGGCAGACAGGTAAATTCTCGCGCTTATTTAAGCCGATTTAATTTTTCCGGAAGCGATCAAAATAAAAAAGTGAGCACGCTTTCGGGCGGTGAAAGAAACAGGTTGCATTTGGCAATGACCTTACGTGAAGAAGGAAACGTATTGTTGTTGGATGAGCCAACAAACGATTTAGACATTAATACTTTGCGTGCATTGGAAGAAGGTTTGGAAAACTTTGCGGGTTGTGCGGTGATTATAAGTCACGACCGTTGGTTTTTAGATAGGGTTTGTACCCATATTTTGGCTTTTGAAGGAAATTCTGAAGTTTATTATTTTGAAGGTTCTTTTACTGATTATGAAGAGAATAAGAAAAAACGTTTGGGGGGTGATTTAACACCAAAAAGAATCAAGTTTAAAAAACTGATAAGATAAAAAATACCAAATAAAATAAAAAAAGGCTGTCTGAAAATTATTTCTGGCAGCCTTTTTACTTTAGGGGTTTTGTTATAGGATTTTCACTTTTGGAAACAAAATATTGTTTTCCAAATGAATATGTTGGAATAAATCATTGGTAAATTCCTCCAATTTAAAGTAAAGTGCTTTAAAAGTATTGCAAGCCCATTCTGGTGCTGTAAAATTGTCGCTCAATTCCTGAATTTTTTTAATCAAAGTCCCAACTTCTTCGTGTTCATCTTCTATCAATGCTAAGGTTTTCCCGTCTAATTGAAAATTACAATCTGCTTCTTTGGCTTTAATTGCCGGAAATAATATGCCTTCTTCTTTAGCCATATGAGAAGTCAATTCACTGGAAATATTTGAAAACAATTTTGCGATTTCAATGGTTCTTGGTTCATGCTGTCCATGAACACTGGCAACTTTTTCGGCAAATTCGGTTATGATGCTTAAATTTTGTTTCACATAAGTATGGTGAACATACACAATATAATCTGCCAAAAATTCAGCGCTCCAATCTTTAAAATTTAAATTCGGCGCATCATTTTTTGATTTGTTATTCATTAAATCATTGACAACATCATCAACATTGATATTCGCTTTTTTACATGCATTTTCAACTGTTTTTCCGCCGCCACAGCAAAAATCTAATTGATACTTTTTGAATACGGAGGCTGTGCTGATGTCATCGCTTACAATTTCTGCGATTGTTCTATATTTTAATTCGGACATAAGTGTATAATTTTTGACAAAGATAATAAATTAATATAATAAAAGATAATTTTATCTTTTATTATATTAATTTATCCAAAAGCAATCAATTGAATCTGTCAACATATGAAGCAATAGTCCAATGGCAACAATTCTTGTCTTATTAAAGAAAAGTGCCGCAAAATAAATGGCAATGGCATAATAGGAGTGAAGGATATGAAAATTAATGCTGCATCTTGTCGGACTAAAAATCGGTGTTGCCAACAGATGATCTAAATCTACCAACATGGTTAAAATAAAAATCAACCAAACTTTTTCCCAGTTTTCTCTGAAGAAATAGAAAGCAATTGCACCTGGAAGTAAAAAGTGCATTCCGTAATGTGTGATAAATCGGGTAATTTCCAAAACTAAAAAATAATTTTCTGGGTTTCCAAATAATTCAACGCATTTGGACCTTCCATAAAAAGCAAATCCAAGATGCTTAAATTTGGAATGAACCCATAATTTTCAGAAAAAACCTGGATGTAACGTGCAAGATTGTAGGTTATTTTTGGCTTGTCTTCAGCTAAAAATCTTAAATCCATAATGTTGGGTTCTTTTTCATATTCCGTTGTCTTTTTCCTCGGAATTTCAAGTTGCAAGGCATCCATGATAATTTCGTGCGCCAAAAAATTCAGATCCAATAAAAAATGGACTTTTTTTTCAAAAACAGGCAGTAGATCATCGATATAAAATTCGTAAAAAGGCGATGAACTGTAAGCAGTTTTTAAGGTTTTCAACTGTTGCTTGTGCCAATCATCCTTATAATCAATTATTACGTCTTTCGTTTTTTGCTTAATTTCTTTGGTATGTTGTACAGGTACATTTAACAACTGCTTTCCCTGCGCTGTATAAATATGGCACCTGTTTCTATAGGTTTGTTTCTGAAAATTATCCTCTGTTTCAAAAATAATTTCATCGGCATTAGCTATAGCAACATATTGCAGAATTGAGGAAAAATAAGTTGGCTGCAATAAAATCATCTATTTACTCGGCTTTTTTTCGCTTTCTGAAAAAGCTAAAAGCATACCATAAAGCCAATGCTCCTATAAAATAATATAAGTATGAAACTGGTTTCCCACTACCGTGAACCGTAGTAAAAACACGTTCCCATCTAATTTTTTCAGCCAATCCTTGTCCGTTCGTATCCCAGCTAAACCAAATAAATACAGGTTTTCCAACTACATGGTCAAAAGGAACATAACCCCAATAACGGGCATCTTCAGAATTATGTCGGTTGTCACCCATCATCCAATAATAATCTTGTTTAAAGGTATAAGTGGTTGCCAGTTTTCCGTTGATGAAAATTTCGTCTCCGCTGATTGTCAAATTATTGTTTTCATAAACTTCAATAATTCGTTTGTAAAATGGCAATGATTTGGCGTTTAATTTGACTGTTTTTCCTGCTTCTGGAATATAAATTGGCCCGTAATTATCAATTGACCAAGCGTACTGACTATTATGTGGAAATACGGATTCTGTATATTCTCCTTTTGGTGAAAGTAACTTGGTGACTCTTTTTACCAAAGGATTTGATTTTAATTTACTCGCATTCTCATCCGTAAGGTTCAGCATATAATAATCTCCATAAAAACCGCCTTCGGTGACATTATATCTTTTTAAGACAGCTGCAGAAAGTTGTTGTCCGTCAGTTTCCACTTTGTTCATATATTGCGGCAACGCCCTGTCGGGAAGCACCGTTCTTTCACCATTGATGTAAATATAGCCTTCTCTTATTTCCAAAGAATCTCCGGGAATCCCCACACATCTTTTTACGTAATTCGATTTTTTGTCAATGGGTTTGTCAATATGAATATTGGCTTTATCCCTAAAAAAACGTACAGTATCAACAGGCCAGTTAAAAACCACAATTTCGTTGCGTTTAATTTTTTCAAAACCCGGCAACCTGAAATAAGGCAAATGAGGAACTTTTAAATATGATTTTGCTTTCATCAATGGCAATGAATCATGCACCATTGGTGCTGCTATTACCGTCATTGGTGTTCTGGCGCCATAATGAAATTTGCTTACAAATAAGAAATCACCAACCAATAAAGATTTTTCTAAGGATGAAGTTGGGATGGTATACGGCTGCATAAAATAAGTGTGTACTAAAGTTGCAGCAACAATCGCAAAAACAATGGAACTGACCCATTCTCCAACTTCCGTTCTTGATTTTAAACTGCGTTCAGCCACATAATTTACATCGGCAATATAGTTTAAATAGTAAGTATAAAATCCAAGTGTTAAAACTGCCAAAACTGAATCAATGGTTTTGTATTTCCCAAAACTTCTTACGGTTTCAACCCATAATACAGGGAACATTAACAAATTGATGATGGGAATAAACAATAAAATCACCCACCAAGTTGGTCTTTTTAATATTTTCAACAGCACAATGGCATTGTAAACCGGCACGATTGCTTCCCAAGATTTTCTCCCCGCTTTTTCGTATAATTTCCAAGTTCCTGCAAAGTGAATTACCTGAACGATTAAGAAAAATATAAACCATTGTATCATTGTCATAATTAATTTTTTTAAAGTTATTTAAGTCCCAAAACGTCTTTCATTGTAAATACGCCTGTTTTTCCAACCAACCATTCAGCGGCAATTACTGCACCTAAAGCAAAACCGTCTCTGCTGTGTGCAGTGTGTTTAATCTCTAAAGTATCAACAGCCGATTTATATTTAACGGTATGTGTTCCGGGAACATCATCAATACGTTTTGCTATTATTGGTATTTCGGTTTCCTTGTTTGTTACATTTAAAGCCCAACTTTCTTTATCAGAATTTTTAATAATTCCATCAGCCAGCGTAATTGCTGTTCCGCTTGGGGCGTCTAATTTTTTGGTGTGATGGATTTCTTCTAATGAAATGTCATATTGCTCTAATTTACGCATCATTTTTGCCAAATGGATATTTAATTCAAAAAAGATATTCACACCCAAACTAAAATTTGAAGCAGAAATAAAAGCGCCATTTTTTTCTTTACAAAGTATTAACGCTTCTGGCAATTTATCTAACCAACCAGTTGTGCCGCTAATTATAGGAATATGATTGTTCAAACAAGTTGATATATTTTTAAAAGCTGCAGTAGGAATGCTGAAATCTATGGCGACATCTGCAGATGTAATATCATAATACAGACTGTTTTCATCAATTTTCAATACGATTTCATGGCCTCTTTTTAATGCAATTTGTTCAATGGCTTGGCCCATTTTTCCATAACCCAATAAAGCTATCTTCATAATTAAAAATTAAAATTAACAGATGCGCCAACAATTGATTTGTTGTTGATGTCGTTTCGAATTATTTGGGGAGAAACAGATAAATTACTATCCACGTTATGTTGCAATAAATGTGCATTAACACTGGCTTCCACAATTTGTAATATATATAAACCAGCAGTAACAAGGAGCGATAAATCACGATCCTTTTTGTATGATTTTTGTGCTGTAACTAAAGCGTCTTTGGATAAAAAAATATTTCCGTTTAACCCATCAAATTCATCGGGTTTTTCATTGATTCGTAATTTGTAGGCAGTTCTTGCTCTATTATAGTTGGTGTTATTTGTTTTATAAAAATAAACGCCAGAACCCAAAGCGCCGTAAACAAAAGGTATTTTCCAGTATTTTTTATTGAAAGCTTGTCCAAGTCCGGGTAAAACAGCCGAATAAAATGCTGCTTTCGCTGGTGAAAGAGGTTTAAAATTGTCGCTGGATGGTTTTATGGCATCTTTAATTTTTACATCGGTGGCTGTTTGTGCATAGCCGGTAAATACCATTAAAACGGCAATTATTAAATAGCTATATAACTTTTTTTTAACCACTTATTCCAATAATTTTTTTAATCGGTTAAAATCTTCTTCGGAATGAAATGGAATGCTGATTTTCCCTTTATCTTTTCCCGATAATTTTATGTCAATTTTATGTCCAAAGTAATTGCTGAAAGCTTTTAATCCATCATTTACAAATGTTGGAAGTTTGGTTTCTTTAACCTGTTTTTTTGGTTTTGCAACAACGCCTTCCTTTAAATCTTTTACCAATTGTTCCGTTTGGCGAACGGATAATTTTTGTTCAATTATTTTTTCGTAAATGCTTAATTGGTCTTCGGTATTTTCAACATTTATCAAGGCTCTTCCATGTCCCATCGACAAAAATCCGTCGCGCATTCCTGTTTGAATTATCGGATCCAATTTTAACAATCGCAAATAATTGCTGATGGTAGATCGTTTTTTTCCAACGCGTTTGCTCATTTCTTCCTGGGTCAAATCAATTTCATCAATCAATCTTTGGTAGGTTAAGGCAACTTCTATTGGGTCTAAATCTTTTCTTTGTATATTTTCAACCAATGCCATTTCAAGCATTTCTTGGTCGTTGGCAAGCCGTATGTATGCAGGAATTGTGGTATTTCCAATTAATTTTGAAGCTCTGAATCTTCTTTCTCCAGATACCAGTTGAAATTTATTCCCTTCTAGTTTTCTTATAGTAATAGGCTGAATAACGCCCAATTCTTTAATTGAGCTCGCCAATTCACGCAACGACTCTTCGTTAAAATAACTTCTTGGCTGAAAAGGATTTACTTCAATTATATCCAAATCAATTTCCAGAATACTGCCAACAAGTTTATCTGCATTTTTATCGTTCGCGGAGGTTATGTCGGAATTGTTCAATAAGGCAGATAAGCCTCTTCCCATTGCTTGTTTTTTAATTGCTTTTGCCATCCTTGGTATGCAGTTTTAAAATTTCGTTGGCTAAGTTAATATAATTTACGGCACCTGTGCTGGTTGCGTCATAAGCTATAATGCTTTCGCCGTAACTTGGCGCTTCACTCAATCGCACGTTTCGTTGAATAATGGTTTTGAAAACCATGCTTTGGAAATGTTTTTTCACTTCTTCCACCACTTGATTTGAAAGTCGCAAACGCGAATCATACATCGTTAAAAGCAAACCTTCAATATCCAACGTGGTATTGTGTATTTTTTGGACACTTTTGATGGTGTTTAACAATTTACCCAATCCTTCCAGTGCAAAATATTCACACTGAATTGGGATAATCACAGAATCTGCGGCAACAAGGGAATTTAAGGTAATCAATCCCAATGAAGGCGCACAATCTATTAAAATATAATCGTAATCATCTTTAATTTCTTTCAGCGCTTCCTTTAGCATATATTCCCGATTTTGCTTATCAACCAATTCTATCTCAATGGCTACTAAATCGATATGTGCTGGAATAATATCAACATTTGGAGAATTTGAAGGCACAATTGCTTCTTTTGCGGAAATGGAATGTTCCAATAGCTGGTAAGTTCCTAGTTCAACTTCTTCTATGGCTATTCCAAGTCCCGACGAAGCATTTGCTTGCGGGTCTGCATCAATTAACAATACTTTTTTTTCTAGAATACCCAAAGCGGCGGCTAAATTAATAGTGGTTGTAGTTTTGCCGACACCTCCTTTTTGATTGGCAATTGCAATAATTTTTCCCATAAAAGAATCTCCAATTATTTTAAGCCGTAAAAATACAATTATTTATGGTTTTTGAAAGTTTATATTGTTAACAAAGCGATAAAAAAAAGGCTAAATTCTGGTTATATCGGCAATCTTATTCAAAGAATATTATGGGCGTTCCCCTATGGGTCTGGCTTTCATTACAATCTGTCATTGCTTCGTTCCTTGCAATAACAGGATTTTCTCTTCAATCCCTAACGCACTTTACGGTAAAAACAAAAACGCAATTCTATTTGGATTTTAATAAATTTAAAAACCTATTGAGATTAAGCTAAAAAAAAGGCTTGATATTTCAAGCCTCTCTTATTTTTTATTTTTTTACAGGGATATTTTCTAAAATAGTCAATAAAAATTTCCAAAATTTTTGGGCCGATTTAATATTGGCTTTTTCATCGGGTGAATGAGCTCCTTGAATAGTTGGTCCAAAAGAAATCATATCCATTGCAGGATAATTGGTTCCTAAAATACCGCATTCCAATCCGGCATGACAAGCCACAACATTCGCTTTTTCGTTAAACAATTTTTCGTATGTTTCCACTAAAAGCTTTAAAATTGGAGAGTTTACATTGGGTTTCCATCCTGGATATGAGCCTGATAATGTGACAGTATATCCTGCCATTTCAAAAGTTGCTTTTAGGGCATTTGCCAAATCAAATTTTGCGGATTCAACGGATGATCTTGTTAAACACATCACTTTCACACTTTCATCTTTTACAATTACACGGGCAACATTATTTGAAGTTTCCACCAAATCTTTCATATCGTTGCTCATTCTGTAAACACCGTTGTGCGCAGCATAAATCATGTTAAGCAGGGTGTTTTGGCTGATGGTTGTCATCACTCTTTCTGGAGTTTTCACTTCAAAAATTTTAATGTCCAAATTAGAATCAACAGTTGTAAGTTCAGCCTTAATTTCTTTGATAGTTTTGTTTGCTTTTTTTATAAATGCCTCTTTCCTTGATTCGGCAACGGAAATGGTTGCGAAACTTTCTCTTGGAATGGCGTTGCGCAAGCTTCCGCCATTAATCTCAGAAATTCTTATGAATTCTTTTGTTTCGTATAATAAACGGTTCATAATTTTATTGGCATTCCCCAATCCTTTGTGAATATCCATTCCGGAGTGTCCTCCTTTTAAACCTGTAATGGAAATTGAATAACCTCCGCTGTTTACGGGAGATCCTACTTCATTATAGGTATTTTCGGCAGTAACATCAATGCCGCCGGCACAGCCAATATCAATTTCATCGTCTTCTTCCGTATCCAGATTAAGTAATATTTCACCGTTTAAATAATGGGCCTGCAATCCCATAGCGCCTGTCATTCCGGTTTCTTCATCAATAGTGAACAATGCTTCAATTGCAGGATGTTTGATGGTTTTTGAAGCCAAAATACTCATAATTGCGGCAACGCCTATTCCATTATCGGCACCAAGCGTTGTGCCATCGGCACGAACCCAATCACCATCAACAACCATTTTAATTCCTTCTGTATCAAAATTAAAATTGGTGTCAGAATTTTTTTGGTGCACCATATCTAAGTGTGATTGCAATACCACTGTTTTGCGATTTTCCATGCCTTTTGATGCAGGTTTTTTGATAATCACATTTCCAACAGGATCAACCACGGTATCCAGGTTTAATTTTTTACCAAAATCAACCATAAATTGAATTACGCGTTCTTCTTTTTTCGAACCTCTTGGTACCGCGTTTAAATCGGCAAAATTGTTCCAAAGTTCAGTAGGTTCAAGAGCTCTTATATCTTTTGTCATTTTCTTGTTGTTTGAGTTTTTATGATATTTCTAAAACGGTTTCGTTTAAGGGTTTTCTTACTTTTTTCAAAGTACTCATGAGGTCATCATCGGCTCTAAAACCAACAGGCATCAATAATACAGATTTTAAATTTTGTGCCGATAAATTTAGCAATTCATCAATTTTTTCAGGCACAAATCCTTCCATTGGGCAATTGTCAATTCTTTCAACGGCGCAAACAGTCATTAAATTGCCCAAGGCAATATAAGTTTGGTACGTTGCCGATAATTGTTTTTCTTCCAAAGTTTTGCTTTTATACATGTCAATAAGCTGATTTCTAAATTTAGAAATTACTTCTTCTGAAGTTCCTCTAATTTCCTTTTCCAAATCAAAATAGGCATTAATAGCTTCCGTTGGCGTGTCATTTTCAATACATAAAACCAGTAAGTGAGAAGCATCGGCAACCTGTCGTTGATAATAGCAATGTTTTACAAATTCTTCCTGAAGCTCTTTATTTTCAATCACAATCAGTTTTAAAGGCTGCAAGCCAAATGAAGTAGCCGTTAAATTAAACGCTTTTTTTAGCGTATCAATTTGATGGATGGTCAATTTTTTTGAAGGATCAAATTTTTTGGTGGCATATCTCCATTCCAAACTGCTGATGATGTTCATTTACTTAAATTTTATAAGGAACAAAAATAATTTAAAAATACCGAAAACAAGTAACTTTCGGATTCAATTTTTTTTACTAAAAGGAAAAGCTTACTTTTAAGTTGTTATTGAATTGCTATGAAAGAAAATTTACTGCATTTTGTGTGGAAACTTAAATTGTTTTCCACCGCTCAATTGAAATCTACCAACGGTGAAATTATTGAAATTATCTCTGCAGGGGCAGCCAATTTGAATGCCGGGCCCGATTTTTTGAATGCCAAATTGGTCATCAACAACCAGCTTTGGGCTGGAAATGTTGAAATCCATTTAAATTCATCCGATTGGTATTTGCACAATCATGAAATTGACGAAAATTATGATTCGGTGATTTTACATGTGGTTTGGGAATATTCCGTTGATATTTTCAGAAAAACAAACCAGCCAATTACCACGTTAGAACTTAAAAATTATATTTCGAAGGAATTATTGGATAACTACCAGGAACTTTTTAGCAAAAATAAAAACTGGATCAATTGTGAAAAAGACATTGAAAGTGTCGATTCCTTTATTTTAACGAATTGGCTTGAGCGACTTTATGTGGAAAGGCTCGAAAATAAGTCGGAGCAAATTCAAAACACTGTCAATAAATTAAATAACAATTGGGAAGCTGCCTTGTTTGTTTTATTGGCTAAAAATTTTGGAT
Source organism: Lutibacter flavus (assembly GCA_945903795.1). GTDB lineage: Bacteria > Bacteroidota > Bacteroidia > Flavobacteriales > Flavobacteriaceae > Lutibacter > Lutibacter flavus_A. The sequence continues at coordinate 15,984 of CAMDPE010000037.1, forward strand.
TGAAGATAAATTCCGAAGCATTTATGAATTTTGCCAATTCCTTTGATTTTTCAATTGTACGGAAAGTTTCCGGTAATTTAGTTCAGTTAGAAGCCTTATTTTTTGGCCAGACAGGAATGCTTTCCAATGATTATGAATCGGAATATTTCGAAAATCTTAAAAAAGAATACCATTTTTTACAGGTGAAATTTCAATTGATGCCCATTTCCAGCGGACAAGTTCAGTTTTTCAGATTGCGGCCAAATAATTTTCCAACAATTCGGTTGTCGCAATTGGCAATGGTGTATCACAGCCATCAAAATTTATTTTCTAAAATTGTTGAAACGGAAGATATCAAAGAATTTTATGAGCTGTTTGATTTGGATACTTCCAATTATTGGGAAACGCATTTCACTTTTGAAACTGCGTCTAAAAAAAGTATTAAAAAAATCACTAAACCATTTATAGATCTACTGCTGATAAATACCATCATTCCTTTGAAATTTTTGTATTTAAAGAGCCTGGGCAAAAATGATTTGAGCTCTGTACTTACCATAATTGCCAATATAAAACCCGAAAAAAACGAAATTATTTCAAAATTCAACGAACTCAACATTAAAAGCAAAACTGCTTTTGAAACGCAGGCCTTGCTCCAACTTAAAAATGAATATTGCAGCAAACAACTTTGTTTAAATTGTGCTGTTGGTAAAGAATTGTTGAAATAAAAAGAAAGTGTTAGGGATTGCAGCGGAAATCCTTTTTAGCAATTTTTTTTGCTAAAAAGATTATAGCGTAAACCCGCCCGCTTTTTCAGCGGGAACACCCAAAAAATCCTTTTAAATTTATTGCTTTTTTACTATTGATTTTTCACGAATTGCTTTAAATTCAGATTTTTCATTCCATTTAGGAACAGTGGTTTCATTGGCTAATTTATAACCAATTTTAAAGAAAAGCTTGGCATCTTCAACACATCCTGACAAGTCTGCAGTCTTTGAATTATATTCATCCGTAGGTTTGTGGTACGTTTTTGCCCAATAATTATTTATTTGATCTTTTGCCCATTCTTTGCCATGTTCCCGACTATCTTGCCAGCCTTTTATAAATAAAGAAGGAATTCCTGCCTGTGCGAAACTAAAATGATCAGATCTAAAATACATGCCGTTTTCAGGGAAAGGTTCATCTGCAATATAGCGATCTTGTTCTTTCGCAGCTTGTTCAACATAAACGTCCAATTCCGATTGTCCGAAACCCGTGATGGTAACGTCTTTCATTTTACCAATCGGCAACAGCAATTCATAATTTAAGTTTGCAATTGTTTTTTCAGGAGGGAAAAGTCCGTTTTGAACATAATATTTAGAGCCAATCATACCTGTTTCTTCGGCCGTTACGGCAATAAAAACAATGGAGCGCTCAGGCTTTGTTTTTAATTTAGAGAAAGCTTTTGCAGTTTCCAGCATAGCGCCCAATGCCGTTCCGTTATCTATGGCGCCATTGTAAATTGAATCTCCATTTTGCTTTGGGCCAATACCAAAATGATCCCAATGTGCGCTATAAACAATGCATTCATCAGGGCGTTTTGTGCCTTTAATGATGCCAACTACATTTTTGCTGTTTGCAAATTTTAACTGTGTTTTAATCGTCAAATTCAAATTGCAATTTAAGCTCAAAGCTTCAAAATTGGGTGTTGTTGCTTTTTTTGTTAGCGCATCAAAATCAAGTCCCGATTTTTCAAAAAGCTTTTTTGCGGCGATATCGGTAATCCAGCCTTCAAGCGCACATTTTTGCGCATTACCGTCTTTGGCTTGAATGGATATTCCTGAAGCGGATGTATTTGTGAGCACTTCCCATCCATAACCTGCCGCTTTATCTGAATGAATCACCAAAACCCCTTTTGCTCCTTGACGGGCGGCTTCTTCATATTTATAGGACCAACGACCATAATAAGTCATTGCGTTGCCTTTAAAAAGTTCGTTATTTTGTGTTGCAAAACCGGGATCGTTCACCAAAACCAAGACAATTTTGCCTTTTGCATCAATATTTTTATAATCATTCCAGCCATATTCCGGAGCAATAATGCCATAGCCTGCAAAAACAATTTCAGCATTTTTTATTTCAACACTGTCTTTTAAATGCGGTGTTTTAGCAATATAATCTTTGGTGTTTTCTAAAATGATTTCACCGGTTTTAGCATTTATGGTGATGTTTTTATCAGGACTGTAATTTAATTCAACAGCCGGCACCTCCTGAAAATAATTTCCGTCGAAGCCACCTTCAATGCCCAGTTTTTTAAATTCATCGGCAATATATTGTGTCGTTTTTTCCTCGCCAACAGTAAAAGGTTTTCGGCCTTGAAATTCATCAGAAGACAATGCGATAACGTGTTTTTCTAAATCCGCTGCATTAATCGCGTTTTCAGCTTCTAAAGCCTGATCTATATTTGAGCAACTGATTGCCGTTAAAATAATGGAGCAAATTATTAATTTTGATAAAATGTTCATCTTAAAAGTTTTTTTAAGCACAAATTAAATTGTGAATGAGTTTTATCAAATGTACTAAAAAGCAGCAAATAGAAAGTTATTTTATAAAACGATTAATCAAATTTAAAATAATTTTTTGATGCGATTTTTCAATAAAATTAATTGCTGGGATACCATTTTTTTAATCGGACTTCTATGGTTTTATTTTTCGAATTTACCAATTTTTTAAATGCTTCAACATCACTAAATCCGTCTTTTCCCCTGTAATGGAAAGGATATACAATTTTTGGCTGAAATTCTAAAACAGCACTTGCAGCCTGATCTACAGTCATAGTATAAGGTAAATTCATACAAACAAAAGCGATGTCAATATTTTGCAGTGTTCTCATTTCGGGAATATCTTCTGTATCGCCCGAAATGTAAATTCGCTTGTCGTCAACGGTTAAAATATAACCGTTGCCTTTGCCTTTTTGGTGGAAAGCATTTGTTTCTTCCGGTAAATTATACATGGGGATTGCTGATATGAAAAAACCCAATCGGTGAACTCCCTGGCCATTTTGAAGTTTCACCATTTCAGAACCATATTTTTTAGGCAATTTTTTGGCCACTTCTTCGGGAAGTATAAAAACTGCTTTTGAAGTGTCAATGGAATCCAATGTTTTAAAATGTAGATGATCTCCGTGCGTATCTGTAATTAAAATAATGTCGGGCGGGTTGATGCCTTTGTACATTTTTGCACCGCCGTAAGGATCCACATAAATGGTTTTATTGTTATAGGTTATCACCAAACTGCTGTGCAAAACTGGCTGAATTTGTATAGTGCCATTTTTTGTTTTTATGATGTCAATGTCCGGTTTTTGAGCCCAGCCAATGCTTGAAATCAGCAATGAAATTGAAAGTAAAATTGATTTTATTTGCATGAAATTGGGTTTTTAAATTATAGATTTTCAAATATAGACTATAATTTATTTCCGCTCAAAACATTAAAATGTTAATAGAGAATCTCTAATTATAGTTCAGGTTTTCTATTAGCGAAAATTGTTCCAATTATTTTGTTTTCGGCAGATTTTATTTTTTTACTTTTTATAAAAATCTTTAACCCAAGCCACCATTTGGTTTTCGGTCATAGAATCTGCATCAAAAACTCCCGCAAGTTGCCCAATAAGGTTAAGGTTATTTTTGATTTCCTTTTCTAAAATAGTTTTCATAATTGATGGACCAAATAGCACAACTGCATTACAATCTTCAATTTCTGTCAATAATATTTTAAGAAACTCATGGGTTTGTTGTAATTTTTTATTTTCCCAATTTTTTTCATAGGTAATATAATGCCCTCCAAATCTTCCATATTTTTTTGATTCTCCAGGCGTGCGCACTCTGGTGTCAATATTGGATTCAATTGTTTTGACGGTTTGATCGCCGTTTGAAAGTTTAATAAGCACTGCTTGGTGCGTGTCTATCCAAATTCCAATGTTATTTTTCATCTGTTTAAATTTTATTTTTTAGCGGTAACAGCTGCTGTTCGCCAA
>CAMDPE010000038.1 GCA_945903795.1 Lutibacter flavus
AAATTCGGAAATTCATCCAGTCTTTGCAACCAACTTTTTTCTGAAGAAAAATCGATATAAGCTTCGTCAATGACCACCAATCCGTTGAAGGATTTCAATAATATTTCTACACTTTCAATGGAAAATGAGTTGCCTGTTGGATTATTTGGTGAACACAGAAACAAAATTTTTGAATGTTTATCCGCAACTTCTAAAATTTCCTTCACATTTGGCTGAAATTTATTGGTTAACAACACTTCCTTTTCTTCAACATTGTTGATGTTTGCCAGCACTTTGTACATTCCATAAGTTGGCGGCAACGTAATCACATTGTCTTGTTTTGGCTCGCAAAAAGCCCGAAACAATAAATCCAGCACTTCATCGCTTCCGTTTCCCAATAAAATTTGAGTGACGGGAATACCCTTTAATTTTGACAATGCCACTTTTACGGCAGTTTGTTGCGGATCGGGATAGCGATTTACGCCATTTTCGAACGGATTTTCATTGGCGTCCAAAAAAACCATATTTAGAGTCACCTCTTTAAATTCATCCCTTGCCGATGAATAAGGCTTTAGCGCCTTTATATTTTCACGAATCAGTTGATCAATTACAAACATATTTATTTTTTTAAACTATTTAAACGCAAGGATACCGCATTTTTGTGCGCTGTTAATCCTTCTGCTTCCGCCATTAACTCAATGGTTTTTCCAATATTTTGAATTCCTTTTTCTGAAATTTTCTGAAAAGTCATCGATTTTAAAAATGAATCCAGATTTACGCCCGAATAAGCTTTTGAATATCCGTTTGTCGGCAAAGTATGGTTGGTTCCCGAAGCATAATCCCCGGCACTTTCCGGCGTGTAATTTCCAATAAAAACCGAACCGGCATTTTCAACGTTCTCCATATAAAAATCGTTGTCATTGGTGCAAATTATAAAATGTTCCGGGCCGTATTCATTGATCATTTCCATCGCAATTTCTTTGGTTTCCACAAAAATCAATTTCGAATTCTCTATGGCTTTTGCGGCTATTTTTTTACGGGATAATGGTTGAAGTTGGATTTCTATTTCCTTTTCAACTTCTTTTAGCATTTCCTTAGATGTTGACACCAGGATTACCTGACTGTCGGTTCCGTGTTCTGCCTGGCTCAATAAATCAGAGGCCACAAAACTTGCGTTGGCCGAGTCATCGGCAACGATTAACAATTCGCTCGGACCGGCAGGCATATCAATCGCGACGCCGTATTTGGTGGACAATTGTTTGGCAACAGTGACATATTGATTTCCGGGACCGAATATTTTATAAACCTTAGGTATGGTTTCCGTTCCAAAAGTGAGTGCGGCAATGGCCTGAATACCGCCTACTTTTAAAATTTTTGTAATGCCACAAAGTTGTGCTGTGTAAAGAATGGCCGGATTAATTTCTCCTTTTTTATTGGGTGGCGAGCACAAAACAACTTCTTTACAACCTGCAATTTGTGCCGGTACCGCCAACATCAATACCGAAGAAAATAACGGAGCGGTGCCTCCCGGAATGTACAATCCAATTTTTTGGATTGGTCTTTTTTCCTGCCAGCATTCCACACCTTCAACGGTTTCCACATAAAATTTACCGGTTTTTTGGGCCAAATGAAATTTTTCAATGGCTTTTTTAGCCTGTTGAATCGCTTCTTTCAGTTCATCAGTCAAAGCTGTTGCAGCTGCTGAAATTTCTTTGGCGGAAACACATAAATCATCCAAAGAAACACCGTCAAATATTGCGGTATATCTTTTTACGCCATCATCGCCGTTTCTTTTAACATCGTCAAAAATAGAAGTGACCGTATTTTCAACAGCTTCAATGGTTTGTGTCGGCCTTTTCAACATGGTTTCCCAATCCTTTTTCGGCGGATTTATTATTTTTTTCATCGTTTTTAAAATTGTGTAATCGTTTGATTTTAAACCTTTAACTAAAATTAGATAACCATTTTCTCAATAGGAACCACCAACAAACCTTCTGCGCCTAACAATTTTAGCTCATCTATCACTTCCCAAAATCTGTCTTTTTCTATCACTGTATGAATGGAACTCCAGCCTTCTTCAGCCAAAGGCAATACGGTCGGACTGCGCATTCCCGGTAATATTTTTATGATTTCCGCAATTTTATCATTCGGTGCATTCATTAAAATATAACGCGATTTTCTTGCCTTTAACACCGATTGGATCCGAAACTGAAGTTTGTCCAGCACCAACTGGCTTTCCGCAGAAATAGTTGGTGAAACCGCTAACACCGCTTCGCTGTTTAACATCACTTCAACTTCCTTTAAATTATTCTTAAATAAGGTGCTTCCGCTTGAAACAATATCGCAAATGGCATCTGCCAAACCGATGCTTGGCGCAATTTCAACCGACCCGCTAATAATATGAATGTCAGGCGTTAAATTGAACTTTTTAAAGTATTCCTTTACGGTATTCGGATAAGAAGTAGCAATGCGCATACCATCCAAATCGTTGATGTTTTTGTAATTTACGCCTTTTGGAACCGCCAAAGAAACGCGGCATTTTGAAAATCCGAGCTTTTCAATAACGGTAATTCCATTTCCTTTTTCAATCAGCACATTGTCGCCAATAATCGCGATATCAACCACGCCATCTTTTAAATATTGAGGAATATCACCATTTCTCAAATATAATACTTCCAAAGGAAAATTACTTGCTGAGGCTTTTAACTGGTCTTTTCCGTTATCGATGGAAATGCCACAATCTTTTAACAATTGAAGCGAATCTTCGTTTAACCTTCCTGCTTTCTGAACTGCGATTTTTAATTTACTCATTTTTATTTTTGATATTATGTTTGAGTAAATCAATGGGTTTTAAAGAAAAAACCCGCTTGATGAACTCAAACGGGTTTTAAATATATGTTTAATTTTTACACAATACATTTTCAACTCACCTGAGTGCGATAATGAAAATGATGATGATGGTTTTGTGTAAAATTCATTTTTCTCTTTGTTATTATTTGACAAATATAGAAAAATGTTTCATACACGAAGGCATATTTGCAAAAATATTTACAAAATCATACATATTGTTAAATAATTAACAGGTTATGTTTGATTGTTTAAGCGTTTAAGGGTGTAATCGTGTAAATATAAAATATTTGTTAGGGTCAGTAGTAGAATCACCCAATTATTCATTTTTTAAATTTATTATTCTACACACTATTTTAAATTCAAAATCAACAACTAAACAGTTAAACAAATAAACGAATCAACAATTTTTCCTTGGGCGTTCCCTTACAGGTCGCGCTATCCGCTATATCTTTTTTTACATTGCATTTCAAAAAAAGGATGCCGCTGCTATCGCTAACGCAAATCGAATTAAAATGAATAATAAATAATTTCGAATTGGCTATTTGGCTAATTTTTAATCTTTTTTTAATTAAATTTGCGCATCCTAACATACAAAAAAATCAATTTATGATTCAATTCTTTGGAAACAAAAACAGTAAAATATACGCTGTACAAACGTCAAAAGAACTTATCCAAACCAACATTCAAAAATTAAACTGGCTTTTTGGCAACCAGGAAAAATTAGCTGAGGCATCAATCGATGCTTTTTTTATTGGTCCGCGCGCCGCAATGGTGACGCCCTGGAGCACAAACGCCGTTGAAATTACCCAAAATATGGGGATTGAAGGCATCATCAGAATTGAAGAATTTAACGCTTCGTTAGAAGATGCGCCCTTTGACCCGATGATTTTCCAAAAATATGAATCTTTAAATCAGAAAATTTTCACCATTCACATTGAGCCCGCTCCAATTTTGGAGATTAAAGATATTGCAGCTTATAACAGACAAGAAGGTTTGTCATTGAACGATGAAGAAATTGATTATCTGAATGAAATGAGCCAGCGAATCGGACGCAAACTAACCGATTCTGAGGTGTTCGGATTTTCACAGGTAAATTCAGAACATTGCCGCCATAAAATATTTAACGGAACTTTTGTGATTGATGGAGAAGAAATGCCTTCTTCCCTATTCAAACTTATCAGAAAGACTTCAGAACTAAATCCTGGTGGCATTGTATCAGCGTATAAAGACAATGTGGCCTTTGTGGATGGTCCGGTTGTGGAGCAATTTGCGCCAAAAACAGCTGACAAACCCGATTTTTATGAGAAAAAGAATTTTAAATCGGTGATTTCATTAAAAGCAGAAACACATAATTTTCCAACCACTGTTGAGCCTTTTAATGGGGCGGCAACTGGTTCCGGAGGTGAAATCAGGGATCGATTGGCTGGCGGAAAAGGATCTTTACCTTTGGCGGGAACTGCTGTTTATATGACTTCCTATTCACGATTGAATGAGGAAAAACCCTGGGAAAATGGAATGGCAGAAAGGAAATGGCTGTACCAAACACCTTTGGATATTTTAATAAAAGCATCGAATGGCGCTTCCGATTTCGGAAATAAATTCGGACAGCCTTTGATTACGGGTTCTGTCTTAACTTTTGAACATGAGCACTTCGACAAGCTCAGTATGACATCACGCAAATTGGGTTATGATAAAGTGATTATGCAAGCCGGTGGCATTGGATATGGAAAAGCAGACCAGGCTTTAAAAGACAAACCAAAAAACGGCGATAAAATAGTGATTCTTGGCGGTGACAATTACCGAATCGGGATGGGTGGCGCTGCAGTTTCATCAGCAGATACCGGCGAATTTAAGAGTGGTATTGAACTTAATGCCGTACAACGTTCCAATCCGGAAATGCAAAAAAGAGCTGCCAATGCCATTCGTGGAATGGTAGAAAGTGACATCAACCCAATAGTTTCCATTCACGATCACGGTGCGGGCGGACATTTAAATTGCTTGTCCGAATTGGTGGAAGAAACCGGCGGACTCATTAATTTAGACAAATTACCAATCGGCGATCCGACACTTTCTGCCAAAGAAATTATCGGGAATGAGTCTCAGGAACGTATGGGATTGATTATCAGCAAAGAAAATGCAGAAATTCTAAAACGCGTTGCCGAAAGAGAACGCGCTCCTTACTATGAAGTTGGGGAAGTCACCAACAATGACCGATTCACTTTTGAATCTAAATCCACCGGAAAAAAACCAATGGATTTGGCTCTGACAGATATGTTCGGCAGTTCACCAAAGACCATTATGAACGATGTTTCTGTAGAAATAAATTACGATGAAATAACTTACAATCAGGAAGATATACATCTTTACTTAAATAAAATATTACAACTTGAAGCAGTTGCCTGTAAAGACTGGCTGACCAACAAAGTGGACCGTTGTGTTGGCGGAAAAGTTGCCAAACAGCAATGCGCCGGTCCGTTACAGTTGCCATTAAACAACTGCGGTGTGATGGCGTTGGATTACAACGGCAAAGAAGGTATTGCAACCGCCATTGGCCACGCACCAATCAGTGCGTTGATTGATCCTGTTGCAGGAAGCAAAAATGCGATTGCAGAGGCGTTAACCAACATTGTTTGGGCGCCTTTTCAAAACGATTTGGCTTCTATTTCCTTATCCGCAAACTGGATGTGGCCTTGCAAAAATGAAGGCGAAGATGCGCGATTGTACAAAGCGGTGAAAGCAGTATCCGATTTTTCAATTGAATTGGGCATCAATGTTCCTACAGGAAAGGACTCCTTGTCTATGAAACAAAAATACCCGGATGGTGAAGTAATTTCTCCGGGTACAGTGGTTATTTCTGCTGCCGGACATTGCAATGATATTTCAAAAGTAGTTGAACCTTTAATTAAGGAAACAACAAATAACAAACTGTATTACATAAATTTATCTAATGATACATATAAATTAGGCGGCTCATCATTTGGACAAATTCATCATAAAATTGGAACTGAAACACCGACGATAAAAGATGCCAACAAATTTAAAATCGCGTTCAACATCCTTCAAAAATTAATCAAAGAAGAGCGAATTTTAGCCGGTCACGATATTTCTTCAGGAGGAATGATCACCACCTTGCTTGAAATGTGTTTTTCTCAGCAAACCCTTGGGTTGAATATTGACCTTACCGCAATTTCTGAAGCCGATACCATAAAATTGCTTTTTGCCGAAAACAGCGGCATCATTTTCCAAAGTGCCGATGAAACTGTGCCAGCTATTTTAACTGAAAACAATATTGAATTTTTTGAAATAGGTTTTGCCCATAAAAGTGATTGCATAACCATCAACAATTTTGATGAAATACACACCTTCAATATTGCTGAATTGCGCGATGTTTGGTACGAAACTTCTTATTTGCTGGATCAAAAACAATGTGCCAACAACAAAGCGCTTGATCGTTTTGAAAATTATAAAAATCAGCCTTTAAAATATACTTTCCCAGAACATTTTATCGGCAAAAAACCAATCATCTCAAATACTGTCGAGAGACCAAAAGCAGCCATTATACGCGAAAAAGGAAGCAATTCCGAACGCGAAATGGCAAATGCGATGTATTTGGCAGGTTTTGATGTGAAAGATGTGCATATGACCGATTTAATCAGCGGACGAGAAACCTTGGAGGACATACAATTTATTGGTGCCGTTGGCGGATTCTCAAATTCCGATGTGCTGGGTTCCGCAAAAGGATGGGCTGGTGCATTTTTGTACAACGAGAAAGCAAAAAACGCCTTGGATAATTTCTTCAAAAGAGAAGATACTTTGTCAGTAGGAATTTGCAATGGCTGTCAGCTTTTTATGGAATTGGAAGTTATAAATCCCGAACACAAAGTTCACGGAAAATTATTGCACAACGATTCCCAAAAACACGAAAGTGGCTTTACTTCCGTAACCGTGCAGAAAAACAATTCGGTGATGCTTTCTACGTTGGCAGGCAGCACTTTAGGGGTTTGGATTTCACACGGCGAAGGAAAATTTAATTTGCCAATGGAAGAAAACAACTACAATATTGTGGCAAAATATGGTTATGACGCCTATCCGGCAAATCCGAATGGCTCCGATTATAACGTGGCAATGATGAGCTCAAAAGACGGTCGTCATTTAGTGATGATGCCACATATTGAACGTTCCCTTTTTCAATGGAAATGGGCATATTATCCGGAAGGCAGAAAAGATGAAGTTTCCCCTTGGGCAGAAGCTTTTGTGAATGCCAGAAAATGGTTAACTGAAAAATAAAATATTCATCAATTTAAACAAATTTCATATTCTTTGAATAATTAATAGTTCGAATGATGAGATTTTGGAACCGATGATTCACTAGCTCAGTTTATATAAAACATCATAAAGAGGCTGCTATTTAAAACGGTCTCTTTCACCACAATTTCATAGGAACCTAAACAATGAAAACACCAAAAAAATACCAGTTTATAATTGAATTAGGAAAAGCGCTGCATACCTACGGAATTCCTTCCTATAAAATTCAGACCTATTTAACCAAGGTTTCAAAAACCCAGGGAATAAATGGAACTTTTATGGATTTACCCACATGGATAAATTATGTTTTTTATGAAGATGAAAATACCTATAACTATATAGAATGTATTCCTCCGGGAGTCCTAAACTTAGGAGCGTTGTCGCGCGTTGAGGAAGTTACCAATAAAATAATTGCCAAGGAGATTGATCATTCAGAAGTGGAAAATGAATTGCAATTAATCAAAAATGAAACAAAAAAAATAAATCATGTACTGCTAACCCTCTCCTATTCAATTGCCGCCGGAGCATTTAGTTTAATGATTGGCACTAATTGGGTTTCCTTTATTTTTGCGTTGCTATTAGGCGCATTGGTTTATTTAATCGTGTATTTATCGAGTAAATCAAACTATTTAGAAACTGTTTTAGAATCATTAATTTCTTTTATTGTTACCATACTTGCCTGTTTGTTGTATTTGGTATTTCCCACATTTAATGTCGGCATCACCATACTGTCTGCCATTATTATTTTTATTCCGGGCTTGGCAATCACAACTGCTTTAGAAGATATTACTTCAAAAAATTTGGTTTCTGGCGTTGCAAAATTATTCGATTCAATTATTTCTTTATTTAAACAATTTTTCGGCGTTTTACTGGGGTTGGCTGTTATGTCATCAGTGATTGATTTTAAGCTTTTGGTTCATATATCCGACATGCCTCGATGGATCATGTTTTGCGGAATTCCTTTATTTTCTATTAGCCTTTTGGCTATTTTTCAGGTTCGCAAAAAAGATATGTTTTTAGGCGTATTAACTGGGGCATTCGTTTTTTTTCTTACCGTATTTTTTTCAGTATCAGGTGTTTTATTGAGCACTTTTATTGGTACAGTGGCTGCTGTTGCAATAAGTAGCTTATTTAGCAGGTATACCAAATCTCCAAAAATAGTTTATCTGACGCAAGGCATTGTTATGCTTGTTCCCGGCAGTAAATCTTTTATGGGGCTGAGCAACTCATTTTTAAACTCCTCAATAATCACTGCTGATAATTTATATGAACAAGTGGCTTTTATTTTAATGGGAATCATTGGCGGATTATTATTTGCCGGCGTTTTTAGAAACCAACAAGGAACAAAATTTGGAGAATAAGTTGCTTATTATTCAAAAGACGACAAATATTAGGAGATGATGACAAAGTTTCTCCTTGGGCAGCAGCTTTTGTGAACGCCAGAAAAGGATTGGAAATCAAATAGTCAGCGATATTTATTTGCTAAAATCTAAAAAAGGATTTCATTTTTTGTGAAATCCTTTTTTATTTCTATTTTGCGGAATTAATACTCATTTATGGCAGAAAATTGTACCCGATTATTCGATTTTGCTTACCATCAATTGGCAACCAATCCACAACAAAAGTGTTTTAACACCAAAGTTGGAAATCGGTGGATTTCAACTTCCACCCAAAGCTATATCGATCAGGCAAACTGCATCAGCAGGGCTTTGCTGCGGCTGGGCATAAAACCCAACGATAAAATTGCGGTGGTAACTTCCACAAATCGAGTTGAATGGAGCATTTTAGATGTTGCCGTTTTACAAATCGGCGCTGTAAATGTGCCTTTATATCCTACCATTTCTTCCAGTGATTATCAATACATCATCAACCATTCTGATGCCGTTTTATGCTTTGTTTCTGATGATGAATTGGCTAAAAAAGTTTCAAAAATAACAGCGCAAACCCAATTAAATGCTATTTATTCATTTGATGAAGTTGAAGGAATTTTAAGCTGGAATTCTTTGCTGAAATTGGGTGAAGACCAAAGCAATCAATCCGAAGTTGAATTGTTAAAAAAAGAAGTTCCCAGCACCAATTTAGCAACTATTATTTATACTTCAGGCACTACAGGCACCCCAAAAGGTGTGATGCTTTCCCATAAAAATATTGTAGAAAATACCTTTACCAGCGCCAAAGCATTGAATTTTACACCTGGCAACTATATGGTTTTAAGCTATTTGCCCATTTGCCATATTTTTGAACGCTTTGCCTTATATTATTACCAGTATATGGGATTTGAAGTTTATTTTGCGGAATCCATCGATAAATTGGGAGACAATTTAAAGGAAGTAAAACCTCATTTTATTCCTGTGGTTCCTCGATTGCTGGAAAAAATATATGACAAAATTGTGGATAAGGGAAGCAATTTAAAAGGCATAAAGAGGATGCTTTTCTTTTGGTCGCTTAACCTGGGAAAAAAGTACGAACCTTACCAAAAAAATGGCTGGTGGTATCATTTTCAGCTGAATATTGCCAACAAATTGGTTTTTAGCAAATGGCGTGAAGCCTTGGGCGGAAATATTAAATTCTTGGTGTCGGGAAGCGCTCTGCTTCAGCCGGCGTTGATCAGGATATTTACTGCTGCGCAAATTCCTGTTTTTGAAGGTTACGGAATGACAGAATCTTCACCCGGAATTTCCATCAACGATTTCAGAAAAAAAGGATTTAAAATTGGAACCGTAGGAAGAATTCTGGACGATATGGAAGTCAAAATTGCCGAAGACGGAGAGATATTGGTAAAAGGCTCAAATGTGATGATGGGTTATTACAAAAATGACGAATTAACCAACGAAACCATTGTAAATGGTTTTTTGCACACGGGAGATATTGGAGAATTGGATGCCGACGGATTTTTAAAAATTACCGATCGCAAAAAAGAAATGTTTAAAACATCGGGCGGCAAATACATTGCGCCATCGGCCATTGAAGGATTGTTGAAAGAATCCCGTTTTATAGAACAGGCGATGGTGATTGGAGAAGGCGAAAAAATGCCGGCAGTTATCATTCAGCCTCATTTTGAATTTTTATTGGCTTGGGCAAAACGCAAAGAGATTGAATTTGACGGTTCAAATGAAGCCATTATTCAACATAAAAAAGTACGCAAACGCCTTCAAAAGGAAATTGATTTTGTCAATAAAAAATTAGGTAATTGGGAACAAGTAAAAGCCTTTGAACTGACACCGGAAATTTGGAGCATAGAAAATAATTTGCTCACGCCTACCCTTAAAATGAAGCGAAAAATTATTTTACAAAACTACCATCATTTGTGGGAAAAAATCTATAAAAATTAATTTTCGCGAATGCAACAAGCGTTCTTGTGAAATCCCTTAAATTTTTATACTTTGCAAGAACACTTTTCAATCCAAATAAAATGCCTAGAGAAATTACCCGATTGTTTGATTTTGCCTATTACCAACTCGAAAAATACAATTTAGAGAAAGCTTTTACCACAAAATATGATGGAAAATGGGTTTCTACTTCAACCCGGGAATATATAGATAAAGCCAATGCAATTAGCAGAGGATTGTTGCGGTTGGGCGTAAAGCCCGGCGATAAAATTGCCATTATCACTTCGGCAAACAGAACAGAATGGAATATTATGGATATTGGAATTATGCAGGTGGGCGCCATCAGCATACCTATTTACCCAACAATATCTAAAGAAGAATATGAATATATTTTTAACCATTCCGAAGCTATTTATTGTTTTTTATCCGATTCCGTGCTTTATGAAAAAGCTATTTCAGCAAAAAACAGTGTTCCAACTTTAAAAGAAATTTATTCGTTTGAAACCATTGAAGGTTGCAAAAATTGGGAAGAAGTTTTGGCGCTTGGAAAAGACGAAAGCAACCAGCCAGAAGTTGAAGCCCTTAAAGACACCGTAAAATCCGGAGATTTGGCGACCATCATTTATACATCGGGAACAACAGGAAAACCAAAAGGGGTCATGCTTTCACACAACAATATTGTCACCAATGTTTTAGACAGTTTTCCAAGATTGCCATTGATATTAGGCACTACACGAATCTTAAGTTTTTTGCCGGTTTGCCATATTTTTGAACGCATGTTGCTTTATTTATATCAATATTCCGGAACCTCGATATATTTTGCCGAATCCATTGAAAAACTGGGAGAAAATATAAAAGAAACCAATCCGAATTTAATGTCGGTGGTCCCTCGTTTACTGGAAAAAATATATGACGGCATTATCGCAAAAGGAGCTGAATTAACAGGCGCTAAGCGAACTCTTTTCTTTTGGGCGGTTGAATTGGGCTTAAAATATGAGCCTTACGGCAAAAATGGTGTGTTCTATGAAATGCAACTGGCGCTTGCCAATAAATTAATATTCGTGAAATGGAGAGAAGCTTTGGGCGGAAATTTAACCACCATGGTTTCAGGAAGTGCTGCCTTACAACCGCGTTTGGCCAGGGTATTTTCTGCCGCAAAAATGCAGGTGATGGAAGGTTACGGATTGACAGAAACTTCGCCGGTGGTGTCCGTAAATATGTATAAGGGAGATTTATTCAAAATTGGATCTGTGGGAAAACCAATTGGAAATGTGGAAGTTAAAATTGCGGAAGATGGCGAAATATTGGTAAAAGGCCCAAATATTATGCTTGGTTATTATAAAGATCCCGAAAAAACGGAAAGCGTTATGACGGGAGAATATTTTCATACAGGTGATAAAGGTGAAGTTGATGCGGACGGATTTCTTAAAATAACCGGACGCAAAAAAGAGATTTTCAAAACATCGGGCGGAAAATACATTGTTCCGGCCTTGCTTGAAAACCAGATGAAACAATCTCGATTTATTGAGCAGATTATTGTGATTGGCGAAGGTCAAAAAATGCCTGCGGCCATTATTCAGCCTAATTTTGAGTTTTTAAGAAAATGGGCAAAACGTAAAAATGAACCAGTTTTAGAAAATAATGCAGATTTAATCATAAATCCTCGCATTATTAAACGTATTCAAAAAGAAATTGATAAAGGGAACGTCAATTTCGGCAAGTGGGAAATGATTAAAAGATTTGAACTCACCCCGGAAGTTTGGGGAATTGACAATGGCTTGTTAACGCCAACCATGAAACCAAAACGCGATGAAATTATTTCAAGATACAAGCATCTTTACAATAAAATTTACGAGATAAAGGAATAAGTTTTACTGTTGGCTGTTGGTTGTTGGCTGTTAGATCTTAGCTGTTAGTTTGCAGATGACTTCAACCTTTCTACTTTTAACTTTTAATATTTAACTTTTAATATTTACTTTTACCATCCGAATAAAAAAATAATATATGGAACATTTTGTAGTATCAGCCCGTAAATACCGACCTCAAACTTTTGAGGATGTGATTGGGCAACAAGCCATTACAAACACGCTTGAAAATGCTATAAAAAACAACCATTTGGCTCAGGCATTGTTGTTTACAGGTCCGAGAGGCGTTGGAAAAACGACCTGTGCGCGGATTTTGGCAAAAAAAATAAACCAGGCAAGCGGAGGAGACCTTGAGGAAGATTTTGCTTTTAACATTTTTGAATTGGATGCCGCTTCAAACAATTCGGTTGACGACATTCGGAATTTAAATGATCAGGTTCGCATTCCGCCACAAACCGGAAAATACAAAGTGTATATTATTGATGAGGTTCATATGCTTTCATCGGCCGCTTTTAATGCGTTTTTAAAAACCTTGGAAGAACCGCCAGCACACGCCATTTTTATTTTGGCAACCACCGAGAAACACAAAATTATACCAACCATCCTTTCACGCTGCCAGATATTTGATTTTAAGCGTATTGGCGTGTTGGATACCAAAAAATATTTGGAGAAAATAGCCATTCAGGAACATATTGAGGCAGAAGATGATGCCTTGCACATTATTGCCCAAAAAGCAGATGGCGCTTTGCGTGACGCACTTTCCATTTTTGACCGTGTGGTTAGTTTTTCGGGCAAAGAATTGACCCGTAAAGCAGTTACCGAAAACTTAAATGTGCTGGATTACGATGAATATTTTAAAACAACCGATTTGTTGCTTGACAATAACATTCCGGAAGTTTTGGTGCATTTTAATTCCATCTTGTCGAAAGGTTTTGACGGAAACCATTTTATCACCGGATTGGCTTCCCATTTTAGGGACTTGTTGGTGAGTAAAGATAAAATTACCATTGATTTGCTGGAAGTTGGTGACAACGCCAAAAAGAAATATTTAAGTCAGTCGGAAAAATGTGAGTTGAAATTTTTATTGCAGGGAATTGAATTGGCAAACGACTGTGATTTAAAATATAAAAGCAGTAAAAATCAGCGTTTGCTGGTTGAACTTACTTTGATGCAACTGGCCTCTGTCACTTTCGACGGAGAAAAAAAAAATAGCAAGCCTTATATAATTTCAGCCGTTGTTTTTAGGTCGAAAATCGCAAAAAAAAGCAGCGCAAAATTTGTAAAGGATGAAATCAAGGTCGTTGCAAAGCAAGAGATTCCAGTAAAAAATGCACCTGCGAGAATTGACAAGCCCAGTGCAGAACCTGTAAAACTCGATTTGACAAATACACCCAGAAGATCCTCTGGCCTATCCTTAAAAAGTTTAAAAACCAAAGCGGAAGTCGCAAAAATTGAAGTCGATTTTGAAGAAGTTGACGGATTGCCTGCGGATGATTTTTCTGAAAGCAAATTGTTGCTGCTTTGGGAAGCATACATCAATTTATTGACTGATGAAGGCAAGAAAAGTGTAGCATCAATAATGAATTCGAATGTGCCCAGACTGGAAAATGGAATGATTCATTTTCGGTTGCCGAATGCAATGATGAAAGACCAGCTTGATCGTGCTAAATTTCCTTTGGTGAAATATTTGCGTGAAAAACTGAACAATTTTAAATTGGATGTTGTAGTTGATGTTAATGAAGAAGAAACCAGGAAATATGCCTATACGCCCGATGAAAAATACCAAAAATTGAGAGAAAAAAATAATGCGATTGAATTGTTGAAGAAAACTTTTGATTTGGATATTTAATTTTTATGTGAATGTCCGCGTTAGGGATTGAAGCGGAAAGCCCACAGTCACGCTTTTGGGCGTGCGAGGACTTGCAGCGGAAAGCCCGACCCGCAGGGAAACACCCAAATAAAAATCATAAAATTAACCAAAATTTGATTCCTTATGTTAGGTTTAAAACTTCCTACCGACCCGCGCTGGGTGAACATTGCCGAAAAAAATATTGATGAAATATTGATAGACCACGCACATTGTGAGCTTAAAGCGGCTTCAACGGCGAACTCGTTGATTATGAGTTTTCCGGAATATTCGGACTTGGTGACGGAAATGGTTGCGCTGGTGAAAGAGGAAATGAGTCATTTCAACATGGTGCACGAACGATTATTGAAACGGGACGTTATTTTGGGACACGACCGAAAAGATGTTTATGTGAATAATTTGCTGAAGTTTTTCCCAAAAGGCGGCAGCAGAACCACACAATTGGTGCACCGATTGTTGTATGCTGCGCTTATTGAGGCGAGAAGCTGTGAGCGTTTCAGGTTGCTGTCGGAAAATATAAAAGACCAAGAACTGGCAAAATTTTACCGCGATTTAATGGCGTCGGAAGCAAATCATTATACCTTATTTTTAGGTTTTGCCCGAAAATATGGCGACCGCGAAGAAGTGGATAAAAAATGGAATGAGTTGCTGGATTTTGAAGCCGAACTTATGAAAAATTTGGGAACACAAGAAACGATTCACGGGTGATTTTCAATTGAAAATCAATTTTGAATGTTGAATTATAGATGTTAAATTTTTTTAATCTCAATAAATAAACAATTTGTCACCCTGAGCGGAGTCGAAGGGACACGCCTAAACGATTAAACGATTTTAAAAAATGTTCAGCAAAGAGGAATCTGCACAGTTAAGGAAAGAATTTTGGACAAGTTTTGGGAAGTCATTTCCGAGAAAATGGCTGTTGTACAATACGCAAATCAAGGATTTCAGCTTTAAATTTGTGGCCGATAAAAATAAGGCCTTGGTTTGTTTGGATATTGAATCGTTCGACAAAAATAAAAATCAGCTGCTTTTTGAGCAGATTTTGGCTTTAAAAACCATACTTATCGACGACTATTTGCCGAAAATTATTTTTGACAGTGATTACACCTTGGAAAACGGCAAAGTGATTCATCGGATTTTTGTGGAACATTTGGAAGCATTCAACATTCACGACAAAAACAGCTGGCGAGCGGCTTATGAATTTTTTAACGTAAAAATGAATCAGTTTGAACTGTTTTATGAGGATTATGAAGATTTTATTAGGCAGGCGGTTTATAATTAGTGTTAAGTTTTGAGTTTTGAGTTTTGAGTTTAAAAGAAAAACATCCCCCCCTAACCCCTCTCAAGAGGGGAATTTTTGTTTTGCGATTTACCGTTGATTTTCTAATTTTTAATTTTTCTCCTATAACAAACCATTAAATACACAATTAAACAAATAAACGGTTAAACAATTAATTAAACAATAATCCGTATTTTTGCATTCTATGAACAATTCCATTATAAACGACACCATTATTGCCTTGGCCACCTCATCGGGTGTTGGCGCCATTGCGGTTATTCGTTTATCGGGTGAAGATTCGATTGAAATTGCGAATCGGTTTTTCGTTTCAAAATTCGGAAAAAAGGAATTGAACAAGGTGAAATCGCACACCATTCATTTGGGAAATATCGTCGACGGGAATCGAATAATCGATGAAGTTTTGGTGTCGGTTTTTAAGAATCCGCATTCCTATACCGGCGAAAATGTGGTAGAAATCAGTTGCCACGGCTCTGTTTATATTCAGCAGGAAATTATACAGTTGTTCATTAAAAGCGGCGTTCGAAACGCGAATGCAGGCGAATTTACGCTGCGTGCTTTTTTGAACGGAAAAATGGACTTGACCCAGGCTGAAGCGGTGGCCGATTTAATTTCGTCCAATTCTGCAGCTTCACACCAAGTGGCTTTGCAACAAATGCGCGGTGGTTTCAGCAATGAAATTAAAAATCTGCGTCAGCAATTACTGAATTTTGCCAGCCTGATAGAACTGGAACTCGATTTTTCTGAAGAAGATGTGGAATTTGCCGACAGGGCCGAATTTAACAGACTTGTTGAAAAAATAAGTTCGGTGTTGAAACGGCTGATTGATTCTTTTGCATTGGGAAATGTGCTAAAAAACGGAATTCCGGTAGCGATTGTAGGCGAACCGAATGTAGGAAAATCGACGTTACTGAATGCCTTGCTGAATGAGGAAAAAGCGATTGTAAGCCATATTGCCGGAACCACAAGAGACGCCATTGAGGACGAAATTGCCATTGACGGCGTTGCCTATCGTTTTGTGGATACCGCGGGAATAAGAACTACGGAAGACGTAGTTGAAAGTTTGGGCATTCAAAAAACATTCGAAAAAATTGAACAGGCTCAACTAGTCATTTACGTTTTCGATTTGGAAAAAATTAAAACAAATCAGCTGACGCTAACGGGTATTCTTGCCGAAATTAAAAAGATAAAAGATAACTATCCGAACAAGCAGCTGCTGATTATTGCGAATAAAATGGATGTTGCCGATGCAAAATTGATCGAAAAAACAACAGAAGCTTTTCAAAACGCTTCGCTCCTGTTTTTATCGGCAAAAGAGAAAATCGGCATTCATGAGCTCACTTCCACCCTAACCCATTTGGCCAACAAAGGCGCTTTAAGTAACAATGAAACCATTGTGAGCAATTCGCGCCATTTTGAGGCGTTAAATAACGCTTTAAAAGCCCTTAAAGAGGTGCAAAAAGGAATTGACAACAACATCAGCGCCGATTTATTTGCGATAGACATTCGACAGGCCTTGTTTCATTTGGGAGAGATCACAGGCCAAGTCACCACCGAAGATTTGTTGGGAAATATTTTTGCGAACTTTTGCATTGGAAAGTAATTCCTCTTCTATTTTTTGCCAATAGCTTGTTTTTGTTGACTTTATAAAATTTTTATTTCTCTTTTTTGTTGCCCAATTTCTTTTTTTTTGTTATTTTTGTTGCCAATCTGTTGCCCAATGTTCATTTTTGTTGCCCAAATTGAAAAGGCAACAAGCTTGGCGAAATGATGCTACATATTGCTACATTTTGCTACGTATTGCTACATTTCGCTACATAACAATATTATTTATGAGTAGTAATCTGGCATTACCAAAATCCTGCGTTTATTGTGGTAAAACCTTTATTGCTAAAACCACATTGACTCGTTATTGTTGCCATAGTTGCAATTCCAGACATTACAAACTTAAAGCCAGGGAAAATAAAATTCTATCTGCTTTAGTTCAGAACCAGCAAACAGTGCATAGTCTGCAATCTTTGCATTCTTCACAACCACATTCGCTGATTTCAAAAAACTATTTATGCATCAAAGATGCAGCCTTGTTAATTGGTGTTAGCAGATGGACTATAAATAGGATGATTAAACGTGGTGACTTAAACATCCACAAATTTGGCAGAAAAAAAATAATTAAACGTTCTCAAATTGATAAACTTTTTAATTAATGGTATTATGATGGTAACTTTAAGACAAAGACAGAAAGGCAACAAAATAAGCTTGTATCTCGATTATTATAAAAACGGCAAACGAAAATATGAATACTTAAGCTTATACTTAATTCCTGCACCAGAAAAAGGACGTTTAACTAAAGCTCAAAAGGATGTAAACAATAAAATCCTTTCTCTTGCTGAAAGCATTCGTTCTAAAAGACTTTTGGAAATACAAAATGGGCTTTATGGTTTCAATGATCAAGAAAAACTAAAAGGTTTTTTTATTATTTATATGGAAATCCTTGCCCAAAATAAGTTGGATAGTAAAGGTAATTTTGATAATTGGGACAGTGCTATCAAACATTTAAAAAAATATAATCCTAAAGATGTGTCCTTTGCTAATTTAGACAGTAAATATGTGGAGGGTTTCAGGGATTATCTGACAAAAACAGCACGAACTGCAGGAAACAAACCTTTAACAGCTAATTCTGCACATTCCTATTTCAATAAATTTAAAGCAGCATTGAAACAAGCTGTCAAAGATGGCATTATTAGAGCCAATCCTGCTGATCAGGTTAGTAGTTTACCTGTTGGGGACAATGAAAGGGAGTTTTTAACGAATGAAGAACTACAAAGTGTTATTAAGCACGAATGCGAAATTCCAGTCCTTAAAACTGCCTTTTTATTCAGTTGTCTATCTGGGCTTAGATGGTCAGATATTAGCAAATTAGTATGGTCGGAGGTGCAACACTCTAAAGAATATGGTTGGTACATTCGCTTCACACAGAAGAAAACCAAAGGCACTGAAACACTACCCATTTCTGACCAAGCTCGCAACTTATTGGGGAAAATGGATAAACCCACTGAAAAAGTTTTTAAAGGTTTAAAATATAGTGCTTGGCACAATATCAAATTACAGCAATGGATAATGAAAGCTGGTATTAGTAAAACCATTACTTTTCACTGTGCCAGACACACCTATGCGACGTTGCAATTGACGCTTGGAACTGATATTTTTACAGTATCTAAATTATTGGGCCATAAGGATCTTAAAACGACCCAAGTATATGCCAAAATCATTGACGAAAAGAAAATGCTTGCTGCAAATAAAATTATTTTGGATTTTGAACTTCCTGATGATCAAAAATTTGCAAATTGATAAAAACTAATTCGTTTTAATTTAATTATAATCTTTATTTTTAACTATTTATTACCTTCAAATTGCCATAAATTATGAAAACTAGCCCTATTGAAGCTTTCACTAATAATTTAACTGACGTATCGGCTTTAGATGATTCATCTTTTTTTGAATTATATCCTTGGCATTTTAACCAATTTTCTATTGATTTAAAAAAGGAAATTTTAAATAATTTAACCAAATTATCAGATGACCAATTTAAAGTTTATTTAGAAGATATAAAGTATAATATTAAGGAAACATTCGCTTATGACCCTATTGCCCCTTCAATTATTGATTATTGGTTAAAAAAATTTGATTTAGACGAAAATGATTTTCCATTTTTATTTGATGAAAATGTTACTGAACTCACCAATGCTGTTTATAATAAGAACGATTTAAAAACTGCGAAAACAAAACTTGTTCGTAAAATACAATTGGAATTCTATTGGTATGCTTCATTTCTTGAAGCAAATAAAATGTTAGAATTTATTGACATCTTGTTAATAGAACAAAATAGACCAGACAAACAAATAATAGACCAAAACATCCTTATAAAAGAAATATTAGACCAAATTAGCAATAACCAACAAATAATTGTACAAAATAGCCCTGCCGTACAAAAAATAGAACCGAAAAGTTATTTTCTAATTAAAGACGGCAAAACTAGACATAATAAAGCAAAAAGTCTATTTGATAAATTAATTTTAAATAACTATATAAATAAAAGCTGTAGAGCCAATTTCATCAATGCTTTTACTGGTACAAAGCCTAAGGAAAAGGTTAATTGGATTGGTTTTAAAGGGGATTTAAAATCCTTTTTAAAATATTGTAATTCTGAAAAATTATTTAGCGACAATACTAATATTTGGGTTATTGCAACAGAAGTTTTTACTTTTAATGAAGTAAATTTTACACCCAAGCAAATTAAAGATACTAAAATCACTAAAAACGATTATAGCATAAAAGTTTTAGTAAAATCCATTTTTTAACTCCACACCTCTTTTCTTTTTTTAAATTTTTTTATTTTATTTTTCTTTTATATGGTTTATTGTTG
>CAMDPE010000039.1 GCA_945903795.1 Lutibacter flavus
GGCATAGGCTGCTCGTTTTTTTGATGGATGTAAAACGGAAAGGTTTTCCCGTTTAAATGGTGGTGCTCATAAAAGCCGTTGACATAAATAATACAGCGGTGGTGATTGGCCGATTCCCGGAAGGAAGGTTTTTCAAAAATGGTTTCTCCCCGGGCATTTAAGGTTTTATTCCATAATTCTTGTAACTGCTCTCTGTCCTTTACCCAATGCGGCACCAAACCCCAGGTGGAAACTTCGGGAATCCAGGGAGAACGATCGGTATAAATCAGCAATTTTGGATGGTTAAAACCCGTGGTGTGGTACAAGGGCAAGTCGGTTAAAGGCACCAGTTTTTCCTTAATTTCTTTGATGGCCTGCAAATCGCCTTTACGGTTGGCGCGGCTTAATTGGGCTTCCAAATTTGTTTTGATGTCGTAACACATAAAAAAATGATAAGGCTATTAAATATAACAAATTAAGCGGAATTATTTTATGATAAAATTGCTTTTTGAATGATGGCAATACACTTGTCCAATTCTTTTTCAACTTCTTTACTCCAAAAACGGATGACTTTCCAGCCTTGTGATTTTAGGTAATTATCGACTTCAATATCATGCTGCCTGTTCCGTTCTATTTTCTTTTGCCAAAATGCCGTGTTGGTTTTAACGCGGTCTTTTTGAGTTTCCCAGTCTTTGCCGTGGAAAAATTCACTATCTACGAAAATGGCTATTTTGTATTTTTTGAAAGTAATATCGGGCGTACCGTAAACGGTTCTGTTATTTTTCCGGTAACGATAGCCCAAATGCCACAATGCTTTTGCCAGACGAATTTCATCTTTTGTTCCGGCGCTTTTGATGGCCTGCATATTTTTGGAGCGTTGCTCAGGCGTAATGCGATCCATTTTAGGACATTATTTAAATCGAATTTGCAAATTTATTTTGAAATATAATTTATCGTTTTCTTCATATAACCATCCGTAATAATATTTTTTTGTTCCAGTTGTTGTTCTTTTATGCCCCGGATTAACTCCATCTTCACCAGTTGATGGTTGCTCAAACATTGTGTTATTTATCAAATATTCTCTAAAAAGGTTAAAGTCGTAAATATGAAAACATACAATATCACCATCTTCTTTTGCAATTATCACGCCGCCAGTAGCATCATAAATTCCGTGCCACGGAGTTTCTGATGTCATTCCCATAGCACATTCAGCTAAAAATCGTTTTAGTTTGTACTCATAAAGTTTTTGGCTAGATTTTTCGCCATTATAAAAATTAAGCGGGTCTTTTTCCTCTAATATTTTTGCAATTTTTAATAAAGAAGTATCTCTTTCTAGCCATCTATATAATAAAGAATACGCAAGCAATTCAGGTAAATCGCCGTCAATCATTTTCAAATTTCTCCAAAGCTGATTTGATTGCACTTCTTTAAATTTAATTTTCAAACCTAGTTCGCTGTTAATTTTTTGAAGACGTGCAGTGATTTTTGATATTCTACCCGATGGTTTATAAGTTTCCTTATTAAATTCATCTATTGAAGTTTTTAAATCATTCTCAATTTCAAAAATAAAATTATTTCCTGAGCCTGTTTTAAGGAATCTAAAAACCTTTAGGTTTAAAATTATTGTCTTAGAATTCAAAACGACTTTCTTTGCTTGCAAAGATTGTAAAATTAAATTAACATTTGAAGATTTCGAAACATTAGTCATCGGTTACTAATTATTCTAACAAATTTGTTGATTGTCCAAATCATAGTTTTGTAGACACTTGTCAAGTTCTTCCTCGTCTTCAAAACTAATTTCGGGCTCAAATTTATCATCAAAAAAATTTATAACCTCCATAATATTATCAAAAACACGAAAATGCCATCCTTCGTAATTATAGATATATACAATTCTTTTTTTACTTGAACTTTCCAATAAAATAGTTTCAATGGTTCTTGAAGGCCGTAAATAAAACACTTCTATTTGTGAAAAATTATTCATAGCTTAAAAATATTTTGATGATGATATTCTAAAAATTCTTTTGATGGAAGAAATTTATCTGGTAAAATAATTGGTTGATTTTCATAATTCAAAAAGAAATCTATTACAGCATTTTCCTTTTTATATTCATTTAAATATTTAGACACTTTTATTTTATAATCAGTAGTAATTGTTATAAAACCTTTATCAAATGCCTTATCATGAATTGAGTTGATACACAAACCATTATGTGGATTTAATCTAATCTTTTCATCTTTAGCCCAAGGAACAATATGGCTTGCCACTAAAAAGTCTGGAATTGACAAACCCGTAATGCAACACTTTAAATTATAAGATGAAAGAATTGTTGAACGAAAAAAACTTTGATTTACTCTTGCTTTTATTATTGTTTCTCTTTCTCTTCCTAATGGCAAATCATCAATATTTATATTGGTAGTTTTTTCTATTGGCTCATTAGCGAAATCAGAAATTAATACTTCACTTTCATAAGCTAGGTTTTCCCAATTATTATTGAACTCGTTCCAAACGATTTCATCCAATTTACTAGTATTGGCTAACCCAACAATCCCTCTCTTTTTTAATTCTGGATCAAAACTTCCAAAATTCCCTATTTTCATTTTTACTGAATTTGGGCTTCTCCCAATTATTTTCGCTATATGAATAATATCTGGATGATTAGAAGATACTCGATTAAATGGAATTTTGCAATATAAATTTAACGCAACAATTGTTTGTTCTCTTGTCCAATTTTCTCTAGCCATTTTATTTTTTTGTTATTACTTTGAAAATATTTTATGAAATTACCATTAATTTTCTCGTTTCTGAACAAATTTAAATATTTATATAAAAGATTATACAAATCTATTTGAATGTTGCTTTTGACGCAACGGCATATGAGTCACTGTTCATTATTATTAATAAGTTAATTCAATAAAAAAATGCCACTCTTGCGAATGGCATTTCCATTATTTTTAAAAATGTGCTATCTATTTTGAAAGCTTGATTAAGAGTTTTTTATAAGATTTATGCGACTGGAAAATCAAAAATTACTTCAAACCATCCACAGCTACATTCATGGTACCGCTCACTTTTATGAAAGCAATAATGGCCTTATCAGTCAGTTGAATTTTTTGGAATTGTATATCTTCCATTTTTCCGTTGACAAAAACGCCTGGCATTGGCGAATAATTTTTCAAATAAGCCATCATATTTTGTTTTCCTTCTTCCAAATTTGGAACCATGGAATAGCGACAACTTTCCTGAATTTTTCTTAAAACCATTCCTTGTGCCAACCAGTTGGCGGTCCGCATTAATTTATTTTTGGTATCTAAGGCATAATCCAGTTTGTCAAAATAAACTTCCTTAGTTTGCTCGTTATACTGCGGATATCCCATTAAATAAATCGTTCCGTTTACCGATCCCAACAAATCCAAAGCAATGACCATTTTGTCATTTTTGTGCCAAATAGCTACTTTTTGCACTTTCACTTTTTTATTGCCTGAACCAAATTCTTGTCCAGTAAAATTCTTGGTCATTATTTTAGATGCTTCTGCAAAAGTGGAAACAGCAGCAATATTTGCCGTGATTTGGTTCGGCATTTTTGTAACTGGTTTTAAGCTGATTTTCGATGCATCAAATTTTGATTCCGGTTGTTTTCCAATCAAAGTGGTCATCGTGCATTTCATTCCCATTTCCATCAAAAAAGTATCATTTTTGAGTATGGCATTGGTTGCATAAATTTCTATGGGCACAATTCGCAGCCAACTTTCATAAGCCTCGCTCATTTGAAATGGCGTACTAATTTTTTCCAAAGCTGCTAAAACGTTGGGCTTGAAATCCATCGATTTTTCGATAGCTGCGTCAATTTTCTTTTCGATTTTTGACTTAAATAATTGAACCGCCGGATTGATAAGATAAGTAACCATTACATTTTTTCCGAAGACAACCATTGTAGGACTTTCATTCCAATCCAAAGATTTTAGTTCAGTTTTGGTACTTAGTTTCCAATTGGTCAAAGCCACGTCACTTACCAATGTTACAACGCCGTTAAGATTGAATTCCTTGGTATTGTATAATTCCACGCCCAAAGTTTTTGTGCCAATTCTATATTTTACCCATACTTTTAAAGGCAATACCGTTTTGATTTTTTCGCCCTTACTAAGCTTGTCATTTTCAATGGTTATTGGTGCCAATTTCCAAATTTTCATTTCTATATCGTCATCTTCAATGTTATTGTCTTCATAAATCAAACCATTTAAAGCGATGTTGGTTTGATTTTCCACGTCTTTTAATTTTACACTGATGGGCAAATTGATAAACGAAACCGAATTTTCATAAATTAACGGATTGGCATTGTCAGGTTCTGGTTTTAGTGCCGCTATTGTATTGGTGGTGCTGCAACTGGAAATCGATAGAAATAATAGAAAAGCAACTAGAACGGGAAAGAATTTCAGCATTATGTTTAATTTTAAAAGGGCAAAAATAGTAAATCATATATATTTTAAGACGTAGCCTGTCACATATTTATATAAATTTTGCATCAAAACATTTGACTGCAATTATTTAAGCATAAAAACAGCTAGTATCTATTGGTCAAAATTATAACTATAAATGGCGCTGTGGTGCGTTTTTTGTTACTGTATTTTAAGGAAATTGATTTCGGATTCAGATGCCTCTATAAAGAAAACATAAAATGCCTGGCGATTAAGACTGGCATTTTTAGATTAGATTTTAACATTCTGCCTATATTGCGATGGTGCGGACTAAAAAGACGTTACAGTTTGTTTAATCAAGAACCACAAAAATAGAAAACGACCTTCAAATTAATGAACGCCACCGCATAATTGCAAATATGTTGTTTTAGGCAGTATTAATTTTTAGTAAATGTCAAATAATCTGTTCCGCCATTACCACCACTAACATCTTTTAGTTTAATTACAGTTGTAGATTTTTCAATAATTTCCCAATCATCTGTCAATTCTTCAAATTGTGCTGGTGAACTAAATGCTATATTATAATCCAAATCACTTATGCTATCATCATTACTATTACTATCAGTTACAGACCAAGTGCCTGTATAATTATTTGTTCCATTTGATGCAGTTAGCACATTACTTGCTCCGAATGTAAAATTATAACCATTAAAACTTGTTGTTTCTTCGTGGTCTGTATCATAATAATAAGTTATTCTCCAAGTTCCATTATTTACAATATCAATAACATCTGTAGGATTATTAGCTGATTGATTAGG
Organism: Lutibacter flavus; assembly: GCA_945903795.1. Classification (GTDB taxonomy): domain Bacteria; phylum Bacteroidota; class Bacteroidia; order Flavobacteriales; family Flavobacteriaceae; genus Lutibacter; species Lutibacter flavus_A. The sequence goes on from CAMDPE010000039.1 coordinate 5,214, forward strand.
ACTATCATCGTCATTACTGCACATAGATGATGTTGTCAGAACAAATAGTATGGCTATTACTAAACTAAATTAAATTTTTTTTAAGTTTTTCATGATTTTTGATTTTAAGTTATTTAACAAAATAAAACGTTTTTTTGGCAAAATATTGCCTGCAACGTTTTGGGGCTTTGCGAAGTTGCGGATTAAAGCAAGCCCTATTTTCGGATTTGCCAAATCATCCCAAATACAAAACCAACTTTCCATTAAGCCAAATGCCCAAATCCGTTGTAGTAGCTGTTGTGCGATCGGTCATTTGGAACGAAATTTCGATTTTATGACTACTTTTTGTTATTTTATTTCTTGATCGGTTGATAAAATTGCGTAACCATAATTATCAGACCAACCTGATTTTAGTGGTAATAATTTTCTTGTGTGTGCTTCTCGCAACATTCCAACTTTCTCTAAAACATTTATCGACCCAATATTTTCAATTGCGCAACCTGCTTCAATTCTGTGAAGTTTTAAGGTTTCAAAACCAAAAGCTATCATCTTTTTCAAACTTTCCGTAGCGAAACCTTTATTCCAAAAAGCGCAATCAAATTTAAACCAAACTTCCGCATTTTTATATTTCTCTTTTCCTAAATTAATTCCAATTAATCCAATAAAATCTTTTTCTTCAATAAGTTCAATCGCAAAAGTGTAAGTTTTATTATTTTCTAAATTATTTTCAGAAATCCATTTCTCGACAATAATTTTTGTTTCAGTTATGTCCTTTGGAATTCCTAAAGTATTAAACTTATCGGTTTCGGCTAAACTATGTAATTTGTGAATATTTTCAATATCATTTTCTGAAATTGGTCTGAAATTCAGTCTTTCAGTTTTAAAATTTACGTTGTTCATTTTGGATTTAAATATTCAGTTTTTACTATTCTATTTCTTGCGTAATTTTGATTTTGACTGTCGCACAACGTTCTGGTACTACAGCGAGTTTGGGACTAAATTAAACCCAATTTTCGGATTTGCCAAATCATCCCAAATTCAAAACCAACTTTCCATTAAGCCAATTGCCCAAATCCATTGTAGCAGCTGTTCGTAGCCGTTTATTTGGGCAGATACCAAAAGTTTATGTTGTTATCTTTTGAAGAAACAATTGCGAACTGTCCATCTTTAGAAAATGTTGCAGCGGTATATTGTGTTTCATATTTCTCTTCAAATGTCTTAATAAGTTTACCTTTAATATTCCATAGTTTGGCAGTTCCGTCTTCACTACCTGTTAAAATATACTTGCCGTCTGATGAAAACTCTGCCTGATTTATTTCACCAGAATGTCCCTTTAAAATAATATTAGGCTTTCCGTTTAAATTCCAAATTACTGCTGTTTTGTCGAAGCTTGCTGTCAGTATATTTTTTCCGTCGGGTGAAAAACTTGCAGCACTTACGCCACTTTTATGCCTTTTTAAAGTCATAGCTCTTTTTCCATTTATGTCCCAAATCGATGCGGTTTTGTCGCAACTTGCAAGTATTATTGATTTGTTATTTGGGGAAAATGAGGCTTGATAAATTGTACACTTATGTCCTTTGAATGTGTTGATAAGTGTACCATCTGCTGTCCATAATTTTGCAGTATTGTCACCACCACCACTTAAAATAAATTTTCCGTCGTTTGAATAAACAACGGTCTTAACATACACTTTGTCGGCAGTGACTGTTTTAACTTCAGTTCCGTCTATATTCCAAATTACAAATGTACCTTCAGAACCTCCTGTAATAAAACGTTTATTGTCAGGTGAAAAAGCTACATCGTTTACACTTTTCAAGTGTACACCTATTGTGTCAATAATTTTACCGTATTCATTCCATAGAAAAGCAAGATTGTCGTCACTGCCCGATAGCATATATTTTCCGTCAGGCGATTGATCAATTCCCAAAATAGCCTCTTTATGTCCTGTAAAACTTTTAGCAATTACACCAGATTGAGCATTTACTAAATTGTTGATTAGAAATGTCAGCGTTAGAATAAGAATAGTTTGTTTCATAACGTCTGTTTTTTAAATGGCTACTAACGTTTTCTGGCTTGGCGGCGTGCCGACTTTTTAAAGTAAATCCAAACACCGAAGATTAATTTCTCTAATTTAATAAAAATTTGTTGCGAAGCAAGATCGTAGGCATGAAGCCAAACCAGTTTTAGCAGACGTCTTATTTCTTTGTCCCGGGGTATATTGGAGTCATTTTCCGTATTTGTCTTTAAGTTCAATTTTCTTTAAAGTAATTACGATTTCCTCTTACTAATTTGTTGGTATGCAATGCTGTTTTGTTCACACGCTCGGATGTAAGTTTTATTTTAACAAAAAGTAATAAATAACAGCCCAGATGGCAATAAAGAATAGTCCTGGATATAATACGTTTTTAAGTTGTTTCATATCTTTTTTAATAATTAAAAGATATAAGATGACAAGGATGAATATCGAAATTAGTCCGATAGGAATGAATGGATACGTCATAATATTTGAAATGTTTTTTTGTTTTTCATTTGTTGTTTACGGTGCTTGTATAATGGCTGCTAACGATTTGCATGTTAGCGTTGGGTGCGATACCGAAGCACTGAACTGCAAACCTATTACAAATTTATAAAAGAAATACGAACTTCCTAATTTGCGCTGAACCAGCGACTATCGCTAACATGCTGTTAGCAATAGTTGTTATTTCATTTCTATATTCAATATTCCTTCTCCATCTTTTCTTAAAAATTTTACAAGTACTTCTGCAAAGGCATCTGCTCCGTTGTCGCTGTTTGAAAAAATTAATAGTGCTTGTTTTGTGTTTGGAATAATAAAGGTTATTGTATGAACACCGATATCGTCACCTCCGTGAACAAGAGCAAAGTCTTTATTTTCGTTTATGTTTTCATCTACCCACCACCCTAAGCCGAAATGCTTGTAACCATTAATCCTAACTTGGTCAGCGATCATCTCTTTATATAATTTGTCAGACAAGCCAGCACCATTTAATATATGAACCAAAAATTTACAATAGTCTTCAACTGTCGTCAGCAAATTGTCTGCTGCATTGGCAGTTTTGTTTTTCTGGGTTTCATAAAGCTCCCCTTTTTCATTGTGCCACTTTGCAAATCTTGTTGAGTCCATTTTGTCGTCCCAAATAAATTTGGTGTCTTTCATTTTTAGAGGTTTAAAAATCAATTCACTTGCCAATTGCTCTAATGACTTCTTAAACTTCTTTTCTAATGCTTTTCGCAAGTATTCATATCCTTCACCCGAATATTGGTACTTTGTTCCAGGCTCAAATTCAAAAGATAACTTTTCGGCTGCATTGTTACCACGCCAATTTGAAAAACCAGTTTGATGGCTTAAAATTATTCTCGTAGTTAATAATTTTGCTCTTGGGTCGTTCGCAACATCAGGGTCGGTATAATATTTATAAATAGGTTCGTCTAAATCCCATTTCCCTGAATTTATTAATTTTAAAGCAACAATAGCTGTAATCGGCTTTGTCATTGATGCAACATTCCAAATAGTATTAACGGGTGCAGGTTCGTTTGTCTGTAATTCTCCAAACACACTTATTTGTTCAATTTTACCATCTTTAATAAAACCAATACCCAATGCAGGAATATGTTTTTGTTTTAGCCATCTTTCAGTTTCTTTTTTGTCAACAAACAAAAGTTCTTGATTAAACGGCTTCTCAAAATCTTTATGGTTGTAGCTTAAACCTTTTGATAATTTGAACCCCCCATTTTCTAAAATCCAAACATGGGTAAATTTCGCAATACTGGTGAGATATTCGGATTTATTATCTTCAACTGCATAAAAGTTATGAATACCTGATTGAATAGCACCATACAAAACACCATTTTTTTCTAATGGATAAACTTCCATTTCATTTTCAGCTAATTCTCTTTTGGGCTTGTAGGCTAATTGGCAAAGTCCGTTTTTGATACCAGAAATAAATTCTGTTTTTGAATCGGTAATTCCTGATTGGTCGTGATAGAATTCAAAATTCTCACTTACAAGATTTTCAAATTGCTTGATGTCGCAGTTGTTAAACCCAAGATTAAAAAGAAGGCTGTCTTTTTCTTTGATGGTTTTATACAATGTTGAAGTTTTATCAACCTGTCCAAATGTTGTTAAACTTGATATTACTAAAAGGAAAAAAAATAGTTGTCTTGTCATTTTTTTGTTTGTTATCTGCTGTCTTGCTACAATTACTGCTAACGTTCCCGCGCTACATGCAGGCTGGGATTAAGAAAGCCTAAACTTTCGGTTAAAAACTAATTTGTCAGATACAAAACCATCTTCAAATTAAGCCCAAAAACCCCAATTTCTTAAAACCGCTGTTGGTGGCTGTGCTAATTTTCTTTTTTACTTAATTTATTTAATTTTTCAGAATAACTATCAAGTAAATCATTTACTAATTTATGATATTTACCAGTTTCGGCACCATTTCCATCTGTATTAGTTATATAATATTTACCAGTTTTTAAATCTTTATTAAAGTATATTACTGAAAACAAACCTGGGTCGCCTCCAAAATGACCAAAATTTCCTGTTGGACCAAATCCCATTGTGATTCCCATATTATATTCATCGCTAAATTCACTTGAATTTCTTTCAATAAAATTTTCTGCCTTTAATTGTTGAGTATAATATTCTTTATAACCCTCTTTTGTTAGCAAAATACCTTTTCCAACATAACCTTTCATTAATTCAAGTATATATTTACTCATATCATTACTTGTAGTTAACATTCCTCCATCTGGGTAAGTATTTAATGAGTAATAAGGATAAGGTGTTGTCTTGTTTTGATATGTAAGTGTATAATTTGAGAAATTAATTGTATTAAAACTCCATCCTGATGAACTCATTTCTAAAGGTTTTAAGATATATTCTGTTGTGAACTTATCATAAGTTATTCCAGTGGCTTTTTCCAAAACTAATGCAGCAAGGGTAGCGCCAATATTTGAGTATTCATAAATTGCTCCCGGTTTTTTTTCTGAAAAACCTTCTTTGAGATACCATTTTCCATTTACATTAAGAATATTATTTAAAAATTCTTCTATAGACAATTTTTCTGATGGTGGACAAAATTTGGTAGGTGAAATGTCTATTTTTAAATTCTGCGCAAGATTAGTTGTGTCTTTCAAAATTAATGTTCGTGTCATATATTCTTTCGTGTCAATAATTGAAGAAGTATGAGTTACCAAATGTCTAATAGTTATATGGTTTTCTGGGAATTTTTGATTAATAACTTTAAAAGGTAAGTATTTATTTATTGGGTCATCTAGGTTTAATTTTCCTAATTCTTGGGCTTTAAGTATTGCAATTCCGATAAAGGTTTTTGAAACAGATGCAATATTTTGAACTGTTTTATCGGTATATTTTAATTTGCCTTCTAAATTTGCAACTCCAAAACCATTTTGATACAAAACTTCTTCTTCGTTTACCAAAGCAACTCCAAATCCATTAAAATCTGTAATCTTACTAATTTCAGTTAATTTTTCAGTAAGTTCATTTTGTGTTTTTATAAATTCGTCAGAATGTTTCTTTTCTTTTTTTGTGCAAGAAATTACAATGATTGAGAGAAGTATAAAAGTTACTTTTTTTAACATTTTTTAGCGATTTTAATTTATGATTAATTTTCGAAAAGCATTGCCACCAACTTATTTATATGCGAAACAAATCTTCGTTTATACACCCAAATTTGGGCGGCTTCACGAAGGTTTGTTTCGCTTTATCCCATTTCAAATATAAACAACTTTTAGTAGGCTCTTAAAATTAGATAAAAATAATTTCCTGAATTTTTGTAGTGAAAGAGGGGAGCGTTTTTTCTGCTTTATTTTTCTCTTGGGATTAGTAGCACTGTTTATTGGGATACGAGCCAGAAAATTGCGCCAGCCTTTAGAGATTTTGGGTATCTCGTAAAAGACCAAAGTATCTCGATAAAAATGCTGCAACTCCCTAAAATTCCATAATTTTGTATTGCATAAAATAACTGGCTTCTTGACAACAACCTATGAGCAATACATTTTCTGACAGCAGCCAAATAGGCATCGTATCCACTTTTTCTGAACTGACACATACCGATTTTAAAGGAGAAACGAATGCCCTGTGCTGGCACCGAAATTTGGAAGGAGACTTTAAAGAACTTGTAGGCCAACTCCAACTAAAAGAAAATATAACAGAAGTCTGTCCTAAAGACCTATTGGCACTCCAACTATCCGAAAAGGGGAATAGAGCCAGGGAAATAATCTTAAATGATTTGCAATTATTAACCGATTTTGGCGCTGCTCCCGCTCTTAATTTATTGAAGTGTTATGAACGAGATAATGAATTTGATTTCATATCCACTGATGTGTATTCGTATCATGTGGATCGTTCGCCCATTGCAACGGATACTTTTTTATGTACTTATTACGGAGCGGCAAGTGATATTATTCCCAATGCGCAAGCGGAACAAAAAATACTGATTCCCGAAATTCGAAAAAAATTGAAAGACCTTCACAACGGCCCGACAGAGGAATTTGAAAACTTTTTGAAGGAAAATTATTTTGATTTGCATTATCAGGCGCAACCCCTGGCAGCGCCTGTTAATTTAGGATTGGGACATCTTTGGCGCCTGGCAGTGGATCATCCGGAACAACAGGTGCTACCTTGTATTCACAGAGCACCAATAGAAAAAGAAGGGGAATATCGTTTGTTGTTGATTTGCTAAAAAAAGCCAGCGTTTGGCCACTTGACGATGTGGCCGATTTTTAGCACAAACATTTAATAGAATGCCTATTGTTGCGCATTGTACAAATGTTTCATACCAGTACTTCAGCCATCATATTGCCAAACCGATGTTAGCGGTTCCTTGTTTTTTTAATTTAACATTCTATATAACCATTGTCCAAACTCATAGCCATTTCGCCATAGTGCTATTATTAGGGCCGCAACTGCTACCGGAAACAAAATTTTAAAGTAGTTAGATTTCAAAAATTCTTCTTTAGTCATAATTCTATTTGTTATTTTATGTGTTGTGTGTTAGCGGTTTGTTGTTTTTATTCCGTTATTTAAGTTTTATGATTAGTTAAATACTTTGCCCAAATGTCAGCAAATTATTGTCTGGGTCAAGTAACGCAAATTCTTTTTGTCCCCAAGGTTTGATTTCTAAATTTCCATTTGGGTGAATGCTCGTTTTACCGTCAAGCAATGATTGGTAAAGTTTGTCAATATCGTCAGTTCTGATATAAACACCTCCATAGTTTTCTTTTGGATCAAGTTCCTTAAACATAAAAAAATGTATTTCTATTTTGTCTTTGCCAACTATTAAATAATCATCATAATTCCCAATCTCTTTAAAATTTAAATTGTTTAAGTAGTAATTCTTTGTTGTTGCTTTGTCTCGCATTGGTAATTTTGGATTAATAGCTGTAAGCATAATTATAGTATAATATTTTATGTTAGTTTTCTTTTTTTGTCTGTTTTTCACTCATCTGTTATAATGACCAATAACTTATTTACAGGCCTGACAAAATCATCCCAATCAACCCAAATTGAGATGCTTAGTCCCACAAGTATCAGATTTATTGTTAACGAATATAGCAAAATTAATTTATAAATTATATAACGGACTTTTCATTATCCGCAAACTTTTTGCGCTTATATGCCTGTAAATTAAGTAGTTTTACTGCTGCTTTATCCCTGTAATTCCTGTATTAATTTGAAATTGGTTCCATATTACAATCTGATCACGGCAATTATGGCGGTGAAGGTGCTGTGGTAAGTTTTTTGTTTACTGTTTTTTGTGGAAATTGTTTTCGGATTCGGATAAATCAAAAAATGCCTTGATAAAGGTTAAAATAGATAAAAAAAATATTCCTCTCATTATAATGAGAAGAGTAAGTTTATCAATTTATTTTGATTAATTTTGGTTTATTAAAATGTACTACCTCTTTTAAATATAATTGCGCTCTATGAAAAAAATATTAATCGTTGAAGATGACTTTGCTTCACAACTGATGCTTGAATTAATGATTGAGGATTTTTGCAAATTGCCTTTAATTGCAACAAATGGGATGGATGCGGTTCGCTTATGTAAAGAGAATCCCGACATTGATATTGTTTTAATGGATATTAAAATGCCTGAATTAGATGGTTACGAAGCCACAAAAAAAATTAGGGAATTTAACAAAGACATTATTATTATCTCACAAACTTCCTATGCATTCCCGGAAGACCGAGAAAATTCAATAACCGCAGGATGCAATGATTATATTTCAAAACCTTATAGCCAAAATGAATTGATGAAATTGCTAAAAAAGTGGACTAAAAATAATAAGGTATTATAACTTGTATTTTATGGAACAAAATGAAGCAGATTGCGAACACCTTATTACCTGCTAAACATGCTGTTTAGTTGAGACAATTCTAATAGAAACGGAGAAACATCGACACATCATTTTAACAGATTTCTTCTCTGCAATAGCAATGACACTTCGCCTGCGTTCTTTACAGGCTCCCCAATACTGGCTCAAGGCAAAAAATAAGTGTTTTCTTTCAACAGGATCTAAACAAGTAAAAGAGAATTGGAAGCTGTATGCTGTTGTATATTAATCATAAGATACTGAAAGAAGTTCAGGATAAACGGAATACTGCTGGGAATGACGGCTATTTTTTTTAGGCTAAAGATGCTATAATAACTATTGAAAATAGGATTGTTATAAAAAATGTCATTAATTCTTTATAATCTGTTCTGATGCCTCGAAAATATTTTCCATTAAATTTTAAAAACATAAAAGCCTTGGTCATAAAAAAATATAAAAAGAAGTATGTGAAAATGACCCCTTCAACTTTCCATAATAAGGATTTGGTTCTAAGTTTGAATAAAATATTTAACAAGCTTGTGGCGGCAATAATACCTGAAAAATGAATTATAAAAATTGTAACCACAAATTTTGGCTGCAAATATTCATTGAAAACAATTAACATTAAATAATTTTGAATGTTAATTGTTGAGGTATTGATTTAACATTCTGGCTTCTGGGCTATTTTCCTTGGCACGTGATTTTCTATTGTCCCAGGAATCAATATTAATTTTGTCTTTAAACTAATATTCGTACGCTTTTGATTTACTGGAACTACGCAAAGATTTCGGCTTCGTCATTTTTAGCACGCGATGCATTTATCCAAATTAGGATAGAAAAGGTAATTGATGTTTTCTTAGTTGTCGTCTTTTTAAGTTAAACTTTGTTTAAGACGAAAGTCAAATCAACTATGTTTTGCTGGTCAATTTTAACAATTCGGTCAACAATGTTGACCATTTAATTTTGTTGACCGATTTGTTGACCAATTTTAATGTATTAGCCAATAAATGTAGGCAAAAACTACGCTAAAATTATCAATAAAATAGTAATCTTAACGATAATCTGGTCAACAACTTTTTAAAAATATTTTTGTTGACCGATTTGTTGACCTATCATATGATATTATTTAGTTTACTATGATAGCCCAAAAAAAACAAAACCTTGCAAATCCTAGGTTTTGCAAGGTTTTGATGCCTTTTGATGATTGATTGAGTGATCGCAGAAGGATTCGAACCTTCGACCGCCTGCTTAGAAGGCAGGTGCTCTATCCAGCTGAGCTATGCGACCATTAGGATTCCTTTAATAATCCATAAACTTTATGTTGTAAAAAGCATGCTTTCTACAAAAGCCTTAAATAATTATCCGAAAATAAATTTTCTTTAAACCATTTGTCGGGGTGGCAGGATTCGAACCTGCGACCTCCTGCTCCCAAAGCAGGCGCGATAACCGGGCTACGCTACACCCCGAAAAATAAAAGCGGAGAGACAGGGACTCGAACCCTGGCGACAGTTACCCGTCGACAGATTAGCAATCTGCTCCGTTACCACTCCGGCACCTCTCCTAATTATTTGTTGTATGAACGTATTTTTGCGAGTGCAAATGTAGCATTCCAAATGCATTCACACAACATTTATTTAACTTTTTTAATGAATATGAAAACTTATTTATTCTGGATATTCAATTCGCAAATGATAAATATTCTTTAACTTCTTCTTTAACACCTTTTTAATGGTTTGCAGCTCTTTAAAAGTAATATCAGCATTCATAAATTGGCCATCATCCATTTGCTTATTTACAATTTTTTCAACCAAATCATCAAATGCCTTAGCCGATGGTGCTTTTATGCTTTTTGAAGCTGCTTCTACAGAGTCACACATCATTAATATGGCTGTTTCTTTTGAAAACGGAATTGGCCCAGGGTAATGAAAATTACTTTCAGCAAAAACGTTCCCGCTCTGTTCTTCTTTTTTGAAAAAATAATAAACCAGCGTTGTTCCGTGATGGGTTCTGATAAAATCAATTATTCTGTCGGGAATATGGTTCTTTTTCGCAATTTCTACGCCATTAATGATATGATCTATAATAATTTTGGCACTGTCGGTTGGTTCAAGTTCATTGTGAGGATTCACATTGGTCGCCTGATTTTCAGTAAAATACATCGGGTTTTCTATTTTACCGATATCGTGATACAAGGCGCCTGTGCGCACCAACATGGAATTTGCGTTGATTTCTATGGCACAGGCTTCGGCCAAATTGGCTACCTGCAAAGAATGTTGAAATGTTCCTGGTGCTTTTTCAGCCAATTCACGCAATAATTTGGAATTTGAATTCGACAATTCTTTTAAGGATTCGTCAGAAACCAACCCAAAAAGTTTTTCGAAGATATAAATTAAGGGCAATACAAATAAGGTCGCCGCGCCATTCATGGCAAAATAAGTCAGTTTTTCAAAATTCAAATTTTGGGCGTTCCCTTCCTGAATGACTGAAAAAGCAAAATAAGCCACAATATAAACAAAGGTAATTTGCAAAACCGACAGAAATAAATTTGCCCTTTTATATAATTCCGAAATGGTTAAAATAGTCACGATACCCGCAATAATTTGAAGGAAAACAAATTCGAAACTGTTGGGTACAATAAAACCAAGCAACAAAACGGTTAAGGTATGCGCGAACAATCCCAATCGTGAATCAAAAAAAGCCTTTAAAACTAATGGCAAAATAACAATTGGCGCCACATAAATAAACTTGGCGTCGTATTTCACAATCAGGGTAATTAACAAAATTACCAATATCATATTAAAAAATATGAAGGTCACTTTATTGTTGTTTTCAAAAATATCTAGCCTATATTTTCTTAAAAAAAGCATCAACATCAAAAATGACAAGGCCACCAACAAAGTATATCCCAGCACAATCCAATTGGAATTGGATTTGCTCCAAACCTGCGAATCGAACTCGCTTTTAAGTGAATTTAATTTCACCAACTTCTCGCCTTCAACAATATCGCCTTTAAAAATAATCCGTTCCTTTTCAGCAACCAAGCCTTTTGTAAAGGAAATATGACTTAAATTTTCTTCATATGCTTTTTGGGTGAAATTTTCATCAAAAGTTACATTCGGCTTTAATTCGTTAGAAATGATTGTTAAAACACTTTTTTCCTCTTTTGTAAATGGAGGTTCTCCAAATTTAGTATTTAAAAACGCTGAAATTTGAGTTGCTTTAAAAAGCTTATTTGGTTGTATATCCTGTATTGAATTTCCGCGCCTTAAGGTTAGCATCACATTTTCTACCTTTTGCTCACTTAACGGATCCAAATAGCCATATTCATAAATATCGTTTAAAATTTTCTCTGATTTTTTCAGAAGGCTGTTTTTGTTTTGTTTGGATAATTTAGCAGTTAGCAAGTATTCTAAAATTTTTTCTGAAGTGTTTTTCTTAACATTTAAAAAAACTTCATCATTATATACAAAAAATTGCTTGGAATTCTCTTTAATTTGTAGCTTTTCGGCTTCAATTTCCTGGTTAGATTTTTTAATGGAAAAATCAAATGGCGAATAATAATTTTCATACTGCCAAGGTTTCCCTTTTTGAAATTCATACTTAAATTGCCCTCCTTTTGGAAATAAATAAACAACTAAAATTACCGTGAGGATATATAGGAATAGTTTATATATTAAAGAGTGATTTACAAGTAATTTGTTAATTATTTTTTTCACTAAATCTCTGTTTTCACTCCAAAAATAACAATTATTATGTTACCAGCATTTATAGCCCACATTATTTTTAAAAGACATGCCGTTTTAAGTTACAATTACTTTCTATGTAGGATTTAAAAAACAACATCTTTTTTTTATTCTTTAAAGAAATAAATGGAATAAACCCATCGACAAATTCTAAAAAATTGCTTAAAATTGCTTAATTTCGCAATTGAATTTTTGAATAATCACAAAATGAAAGAAGTTGTAATTGTATCTGTCGCCAGAACTCCAATAGGAAGTTTATTAGGTAGTTTATCTGATATTCCTGCCCCAAAATTAGGGGAAATTGCCATTAGAGGTGCTTTAAATAAAATAAAATTAGATCCAAAACTTGTTGATGAAGTTTTTATGGGAAATGTGGTTTCTGCCGGATTGGGCCAAGCACCTGCAAGACAGGCAGCGCTTTTTGCCGGAATTCCAAATACCGTTCCTTGCACTACGGTCAATAAAGTTTGTGCATCAGGTATGAAAGCAATTATGCTTGCCGCGCAAGCCATTAAAACTGGTGACGCCGAAATTATTGTGGCAGGTGGTATGGAAAATATGAGTAAAATCCCACATTATCTTGAAGGCAGAAAATCGACCAAACTTGGCAATATTACTGTTGCTGACGGATTGTTGGTTGATGGTTTGATAAATGTATACGATCAAAAACATATGGGAACCTGCGGCGATTTATGCGCTGATGAATATAAATTTACAAGAGAAGATCAAGATAACTTTGCCATAGCATCCTATAAAAAATCAGCCGATGCCTGGGCAAAAGGAAAGTTTTCCAACGAGGTTGTTCCTGTTGAAATTCCACAAAGAAAAGGTGATCCCATTCTTTTTTCTGAAGATGAAGAATACAAAAATGTAGATTTGGCTAAAATCCCAACCTTACGTCCGGTGTTCAGTAAAGAAGGAACCGTTACTGCCGCAAATGCCTCAACAATCAATGATGGCGCTGCAGCTTTAGTGATTATGAGCGCTGACAAGGCCAAAGAACTAAATCTAAAACCAATAGCAAAAATAATTGGTTATGCCGATGCCGCCCATGAACCTGAATGGTTTACTACTGCGCCTGCAAAAGCAATTCCAAAAGCGTTGGCCAAAGCCGGTTTAAAAATAGATGACATAGATTATTTTGAATTTAATGAAGCTTTTGCTGTGGTTGGATTGGCCAATATTCAGCTTTTGGGTATAGATGCTTCAAAAGTGAATGTGAATGGCGGTGCGGTTTCATTAGGACATCCATTAGGTATGTCTGGAGCCAGAATTGTAATTACATTGGCTTCAGTTTTGGAACAAAATAATGCGAAATATGGTGCAGCGGCAATATGTAATGGTGGCGGTGGCGCAAGTGCCATTATAATTGAACGTCTGTAAATTTATTTTATGCCTTACGGAATTTGTAATTTAAGTATTGTTCCTCTTCGAATTGAGCCAAGCGATAAAAGCGAAATGGTTTCGCAAGTGCTGTTTGGAGAACATTTTACAGTGTTGGAAATTCGGGAGAAATGGATAAAAATTCGCATTGCATTTGACAATTACGAAGGTTGGATTGACACGAACCAATACCTTAAAATTACAGAAGAAAACTTTCTCAAAATTGAAGCATCAAAAAACGCTTTGGCAGGTGAATTGATAGATTTTGTAACTGATGAAAATGACCATTTCCTAACCATTGCCATTGGTGCCACATTGCCTTTTTACGACAATAAAAACTTAAAAATGGGAACTTTAAGTTACCGTTACGAAGGTTGTGTTTTTAATGAAAAACAATCCAAAGAAGCCCTTATTGAGGTGGCTGCCAGTTTTTTAAACGCGCCCTACTTATGGGGTGGAAAAACGCCTTTTGGCATCGATTGTTCCGGTTTTACGCAAATGGTTTATAAACTTTGCGGGTACAAATTATTGCGTGATGCAGGCCAGCAGGCAACTCAAGGCGAAGTTTTAAGTTTTATTGAAGAAAGCGAGCCTGGTGATTTGGCTTTTTTCGACAATGAAAATTGTGTTATTATTCACGTTGGCATTATCATGAAAGACAATTACATTATTCATGCACACGGCAAAATAAGAATTGACAGGATTGACCATAGCGGGATTTTTAATGTCGATTCACAAAGACATACCCACAAATTACGTGTCATTAAAAAGATCATATAAAAGAAAAACCCACGACAATCGTGGGTTT
>CAMDPE010000040.1 GCA_945903795.1 Lutibacter flavus
GTTGGATGATGGGAGCCAAATAATTTTACTTGCTTTTTTTATTTTTTTAATCCGGATGATTCTTAGAAAGCAAAACCAGTATTTCCCCTGTTTAGTACTAAACACAGCGCAGCAAAAAATGAGGAGCATTTTTGCGCGAGCCGCCAGCGAAGATGAGCGAGGGTGGTGTGGGAAGAGCACGTTGCCATCGGCATAAGTGCGACCCACGCCTACGTGGCACACGCAAGGGTGGCGGAGTTTTTGAGGCGTCGGATAGGCAAGTGCAATTTATGAAGAGAAGCGTGACGAGTGGTGTGCGCTCCGCTTTGGTTGTTGGGTACTTGTAATTTGTTGTTGTTTTCTTGGTTAGAAAATTATGATTTAAATTACAATTTACGGAGCGTCAAAACGAGGAACAATGAACGGAATACTTTGCTCTTGCGAGCGTTTGCAATATGGGATAATCCGCTTCCCCATTCAATGAATCTGAATTAAGAGGGATTCTGTAAATTTCATAAGATCCTCACTTTCGTGAGGACAAGGCGGTTATTTCATATGCAAAATGGCGCTTTCAAAAACTGTGACACCCTTTTTTGGCCCGAGCGAGCAGCAGGCGAGCCAAATTATGAAACAGCGGTTTTACCCAAATAAAAATCTTGCGTAGCAAAACATTAAAGGGTTTGGGTAAAAAAGTAGCTGTGCGTGAGTAAGCCGTGTAGTGTGTGAAGTAAAATAAGTGAGTGCGCTGCAATGAGCACCTGCTGGAGCACAAATTGTAGCGCAACGAACGGCAAGTACAAATGTGAGGTACGAGCATTTTTAATTGTATTTTATGGAACAAAATGAAGCGGATTGCGAACACCTTATTACCTGCTAAACATTCTGTTTAGTTGAGAACATTCTAATGGAAACAAATTAAAAGAGCGCAAAGGCAAAAAATAAGTGCTTTTTTTAAAGCTCTTATTGAGCGGAATTGTAAGCTGTATTTTGTGGAGGTTTACCGGAACGGAATACTGCTGGAGATGGGTGGAAAATATGGAGGTTTCCATTTCAATGTTGAATCACGCTACTTACAAATCAAGGATTTAGGTTTTTAACTTAAGTCCTTTTTCTTTTTGTTTGAGGAATTGCGTGAGTAACAGCATGGATTACAAATGCGTGCCATCGACGGCTGAAAATTTTGCTCTTTTTAGTCGTTGTGATTTATACCTTGTTATTTTATTTTTTAACTTACCTATTACGCGAAATACTTACTAATTAATGTTGTTAAATCGTTCATTAAAATTGGTTTTGAAATGTAATCATTGCAACCGGCTTCCATTACTTTTTGTCTGTCATAAGAGAGCGCAAAAGCTGTCTGTGCTATAATTATAACGTTTTTATTTAATTCGCGAATTTGCCTTGTTGCTTCATAACCACTTACATAGGGCATTTGCATATCCATTAAAATTAAATCGATATCGGGATTGTTTTTATAAATTTCAACAGCTTCCATACCATTTTGCGCTATTAATATTTCCGAGCTATAATCTTCGACCAAAATAGACAGGTATATAGCCGAAGCTTCATCATCCTCGGCAATCAATATTTTCAGGTTTCCTGACTGCTTGCCAGTTTTGCCAGATAACATCTCATTTTGGGTATTTGTATCTATTATTAGACTTGTATTGTATGGGATGGTAAAATAAAACGTAGTACATCCTGACTTCCCAATTGCTAAATTTTCAACTTCGCTTTCTACCCAAATTTTACCTCCCAGCAATTCGACGAATGCTTTTGTAATTGACAATCCTAATCCGGCGCCC
Organism: Lutibacter flavus; assembly: GCA_945903795.1. Classification (GTDB taxonomy): domain Bacteria; phylum Bacteroidota; class Bacteroidia; order Flavobacteriales; family Flavobacteriaceae; genus Lutibacter; species Lutibacter flavus_A. The sequence continues at coordinate 1,785 of CAMDPE010000040.1, forward strand.
TGGAACGCCATTTTATCAGAGATGTCTACCTGTATAAAACGTTCAAATATTTCTTCACGTTTGTCCTTTGGGATCCCAATACCTGTATCTTTAACATAAAACTCCAGATACTTTCCTTTTTTTTCATAACCGAAAACAATCAACCCTTTGTTCGTAAATTTTAGGGCATTTTTGATAAGATTGGCGAAAATGGCATAAATTTTTTCAACATCTGTTTCTATGATTAAATCCTCTTCAAGGGAAGAATTATTAACAAGCAACTGTAGTCCTTTATTTTCAACTTCAGGTTTGAAAAAAGTATACATATATTCAATTTGCTCTTTTATGTTGGAGGCTTTAATATCAACTTTCATCAACCCTGCTTCAATTTTTGAAATATCTACAATGTCGTTAATAATATTGAGCAAACGGGCACCGCTTTTCTGAATGACGTTGATAAAATTTTGTTGCTTTTCATTAGAAAGGTCAGGTTGTTTCAATAATTCGGAGAAGCCCAAAATACCGTTCATCGGGGTTCTAATTTCATGTGACACATTTGCCAGGAAGGCCGATTTTAATTTATTGCTTTGCTCTGCGTGTTCTTTGGCAATAATCAGGTCTTCCATTATTTGTTTCCTTTCCGTGATATCTTCCTTAACGGCAAGATAATGCGTAATTTTCCCTTCTTTATTCAGTATAGGAGAGATTGAAGCCTGTTCCCAATAAAGTTCTCCATTTTTCTTTTTATTATGAAATTCACCCTTCCATTCTTTCCCTGATGTAATATTTTTCCATAAAATTTTGTATTCTTCTTTTGGTTTTTCTCCGGAACTAAATATCTTAGGATTCTTCCCTATTAATTCTGATAATTCATAACCCGTAACTTTCAGTGTTTTAGGGTTTGCATACTCAATATTTCCTTGGGTATCCGTTAAAATAATGGAAGTTGGACTTTGTTCGACCGCACGCGACAATTTTCGTAATTGTTCTTCATTTTCTTTCAATGATTGTTCAGTAAGATACTTTTCCGTTACATCGGAAAAAACCAGCACCACCCCGCTAATCTTACCTTCTTTATTTTTAATTGGCGCTGCGCTATCTGAAATCTGGTATTCCATTCCATTTTTTGCAATTAATACCGTGTGATTTGCCAAGCCTACAATTACCCCATTTTCCAATACTTTTTTTACCGGATTGATCACTGTTTCACGGGTATCGACATTTACAATGTTAAAAACCTCGGTTAATGGCTTTCCTACAGCGTTATTCAAGGACCAACCGCATAGTTTTTCAGCAACAGGATTCATCTTAACCACAAATCCATTCAAATCAGTCGCTATTACACCATCACCAATGGAATTAAGCGTGATAGACAAATTCTCTTCACTCGCACGCAAAGATTCTTCTACACTTTTTCGTTCAGAGATGTCCTGAAAAGCGCCTTGAACTTTAACTATTTTGCCACTGGAATCTTTTGTGGCTTCTCCTATGGTTCTCACCCATACACGTTTTCCTTTCGAGGTTAAAATTTGCATTTCTTCGTCGTAAGGAATACCATTTTGTGCGCAATTGGTGAATACTTCTGTAATTTTATCGTGCCATTCGGGCGCATAAAAACCAATTCCTTCTTCAAGTAAAGGTGAATAGCCTATAGGCATTTGATGAATGGCAGCAACTTCATTGGACCAATAGCAACGATTTTCATCCAAATTAACAATCCATCCGCCAAGTTTGGCTTTTTCTCCTGCAATTTTAATGAGGGCATAGCTTTCTTGCTGTATTTCTTCCGCTTTTTTGCGCACGGTAATGTCGTTAACCATCACATGTCTGGCTTCACGATTGTTAAATGTTAAAGTATGGGAGATGATTTCAACAAAAATGATTTCACCATTCTTTTTTAAATGTCGCCATTCACCTGCTAAATTGTAGGGCTGATTTGTGAGTGCTATATCTTTTTGAAGTGCTTCAAGATCTTCTTCAGGACGAATATCCTTTATTGTCATCCCAAGAAATTCTTCCCGTGAATAGCCATAATGATGGATTGCCGCATTGTTTATTTCAAGAAACCTCAGCGATTCGAGGTCGTAAATCCACATGGGTTGTGGGTTGTTTTCAAATAAATAACGGTAGTACACCTCATTCTCCAACAACTTTTCACTTGATGTATTTTTGGTATTGCCAGATTCAATGTCGTTCAATTTTTTCTGTAATTTATTTAATTCAATGAGGACTTCCTCTTTGGATTTGTTCATGTGGCTAAGCATAATATTAAAATAAAAGTCTAAATTTTTTTCTGTCATTATTGGCGTGAAGCATTGATTTCCTTTTCCAAATTTTCACAACACCACCCATTTACTCTCAAATTTAATGAAAAACTAATTAAATAGCGTTGATTTTTAAAAAGATGTCATTGTTAATTTTTATGATATTTTAAGTAATTATTAAGTGGCCTTATTTAGATTTAATTTTCTAATTTGGTTTTCTTTAATGACTGGTCCTGTTCATATTTTAAATTCAATTTTAATGCGGTTTCTGCTTTTCTTAACTCCGCACCTAAATAGCCAGCGTGGCTTAATTTTGAGACCAATTCATTATTTAAAAGGCTGATTAAGATGGCTTCTGCAGCATGTCCTTGGATGAGGAATTCTGGTTTATTGTTTTTAAAATAATGTTTTACGGTAATTTGTTTTTTCTCTGAATCGGCGGTGATCACAAAAAATCCTTTGTGGTCATAATCTAAAGGAATTCGTTTCCCACCGGGTTTCCATATTGTGAATTTTTCTAATCCGGAACCTTTTCTATAACAAAGGCTTCGCTATTTTGCAAGTTGATATTTTACTCATTTTGTTTGACCCCCCTTTTTTAATGCTTCTGTAAGTGATCGTTTTAATAAATACAAACCTATTTATTTTAATAAAGGATAAAGTAGTCCTTTATTAAAAAATAACCTAAATTTGCCCCATAAATTTAAAATTATGTTTTCAAATTCATGTGAATACAAACCCTATACACAAAATGTGGTTTACGGTTGTCGCAGTGTAGTGAAAAATTACCCTGCTTCACCCGCCATAAATTCGTTGAAATAAGATAAAAACTCAAAAATATGCTGGAGAGCAAAACCTAATCAGGATTGTTACACGATTTAGAAGCTGATTTATTACGATTAAAAAGTTAACTATTAATAACAAAAAAGAAAGTTTAGATGAAAAAAATTTGGATTGCATTTACCAGTGTTGTTGTACTGTCATTTATAGTACTTATATGGGTTGGTACGGAAGTTTACCAAACACAGCCTCCCATCCCTGAAAAAGTAATTTTAAAAGAAACAGGTGCTATATTTTATACAAAAGAAGATATTCAAACAGGACAAAATGTTTGGGAATCAATTGGAGGAATGGAAGTGGGATCTATTTGGGGTCACGGAAGTTATGTAGCGCCCGACTGGACAGCAGACTGGATTCATAAAGAAGCCGTATTTATGCTGGAGGCCTGGGCACAAAATGATTTTCAAATGAGCTATGACGCTTTGGATGTTGAGAAAAAAGCCGCATTAAAAGCCCGATTAATTAAAGACATTAAGACAAACTCGTATAATAAAACGGATGGTACGATTACAATTTCTGAAAGCAGACTGGCAGCCATCCAAAGTAATATTACTCATTATACCACTATTTTTTCTGAAGGAAAAGCAGAATATGCCATTCCGAAAGGCGCTTTAACCGATAAAGATAAATTAGAAAAATTAAATGCTTTCCTGTTCTGGACTTCCTGGGCAGCAAGCACCAACAGACCAGAAAAAGAATATACCTATACTTCCAACTGGCCTCACGAACCATTGATTGATAACAACATCACCAAAAATTCCCTGATTTGGTCAGGATTGTCAATTGTGCTTTTGTTGCTATTTATAGGAATTCTTACTTTTTATTATTTGAGAAATCACGAAAAGGGTGAAATGCTTACAAAACCTGATAGCGATCCTTTGGAAAACATGAAATTTACACGATCGCAAAGAGCCGTGCTTAAATATTTCATTGTTATCTCCCTGCTTATTGGTTTACAAGTTATTTTAGGAATTTTAACAGTCCATTACACAGTAGAAGGGCAGGCGTTTTTTGGCTTTGAATTGTCGAGATATTTACCTTATTCAATTACCAGAACCTGGCACACGCAATTGGCGGTATTCTGGATTGCAGCCACCTGGCTTGCTACTGGATTATTTTTAGCGCCAATGATTTCGGGAAAAGAAATGAAATACCAGGTTTTTGGCATCAATTTTCTGTTCGTAGCGCTTATTGTTATTGTATTCGGTTCTATGTTGGGAGAATGGTTGGGCGTTCATCAATTTTTAAGTTTAACGATGAATTTCTTCTTTGGCCATCAAGGTTATGAGTATATGGACTTAGGGCGATTCTGGCAAATATTTCTTGCGATTGGACTTGTGCTTTGGGTTGTTATGGTGAGCAGACACGTTATTTATGGCATTCGTAAAAACGATTCTTCCAAACACCTGTTAATTATTTTACTGGTATCGGTGATGGCAATTGGAATGTTCTTTTTCTCTGGCTTGATGTATGGAGAAAACAGCAGCTTGCCTGTTATTAATTACTGGAGATGGTGGCTGGTACATTTATGGGTTGAAGGTTTCTTTGAGGTATTTGCCACGGTTGTTATTGCTTTTATTTTCTCGAAGTTGAAAATAATATCACCCAGTACCGCAGGAAGGGTATCTATTGCTTCGGCCAGTATATTTTTAGCCGGAGGAATTATTGGAACCTTACATCATTTGTATTATTCCGGCACGCCGGTGCAGGCAATTGCATTAGGCGCCACATTTAGTGCACTGGAAGTTGTTCCCTTAACTTTAATGGGATTTGAAATTAGAGAAAACTGGAATCTTTTAAAAAGCAAACAATGGATGCAGACCTACAAGTGGCCCATCTTTTTCTTTATAGCAGTCGCATTTTGGAATTTTATTGGCGCCGGTGTTTTTGGATTCTTAATCAATCCGCCAATTGCCTTGTATTATATCCAGGGATTAAATACCACGGCAGTTCACGCACATACCGCCCTGTTTGGTGTTTATGGAATGTTAGGAATGGGATTCATATTGATATGTCTGCGTTTTTACTCAGACAGGGCTTGGGAAAGCACCAAATTAAAAAGAGCATTCTGGCTTTTAAATATTGGATTGGTGGCAATGGTTGCCTTTAGTTTATTGCCAATCGGAATTATTCAGGCCTCTACCTCAATAACGAAAGGATATTCGTTTGCGAGAGATTCCGATTTATTATATTCTCCGGTGGTACAAACTTTGAAATGGATGCGAATGATAGGCGATATTATATTCTCAGTGGGAATATTCTATTTCTGCTGGTTTACCATAAATGAAACCATATATAATTTTAAAAGGAAAGCATAATTGAGAAAAGGGCAGATATTTTATTAGGTATCTGCCCTTTTCTTTAACCCATCGGGTACCCTTAAATTATTTGGATTTTTGCTTTTATTTAATCTGATATTTAAATTAAAAAATGATACGTACAATTGAATTTTAAATAATGATTTTTTAAAATATTTTTGGTTTTTGAAACCAGTTCCCTAATAAACTTAAGTTAAGTGATAATTTATGAAAACTGTCTTCAATTAATCCATTAGCTATTGTCCCTTCTTTTCCGTAGGAATAATTTAAATTAATGGCAGATGTAAATTTACTTTTAGAAGTTGGAAACCCAATACCTAAAGAATAACTAAATTTATCAATATTTTGATTGGAGATATTTAAATAACCTGAATCATAATTTACGCCAACCCTATATTTTACCATATTCCAATAACTGGTTAGATTAGAAGAAGGTTTAAACTCAATTCCTATTCCATAAATTGATTGGTCGCTATAAACAGAAGCGTTATTTGATTGATTTGAGTTGTTCCAATAATTTTTTTTGTAATCCATATTAATTAGGATATTTTTGTTGATTTGGGAACTTATTCCAACGCCAATTTTTAAGGGCAGGTCAAAGTCGTCTGCGTTTTGATTAAACACGTTTGAAATTATTGTATTTGACATTGTGCCAATAGAAGCTTCTGCAACACGTAAAGTAGTTGGAAAACTGACGGTTGCGCCTAAAGTCGTTTCAGTTCCCAACAAACTGTTTAAAGAATATTGTATTCCAGCATTTGCTCCAAGACTGAAGTAAACATTTTTATCGTTTAAATAAGCAGAATTCGCTCCCAGTAAAATCCATTGTTCCTGATTTATTGATCCAAATAGACCAACAAGCTCAACACCACAGGATAAGTTTTTATGCAGTTTAAATCCATTTCCCCAGAATATTTCATTTATGCCCCCTGAGCCAATAACATTGGTAATATAATTACCTGTGCCACCTTCAATTGGCTGTACAATGTCTATTTGATAATTAACTTTGCTGTATGGTACCATTCCTAAACTCATACCCCAGTAATTATTTACCGGAAAAGCCAAGGCCAAATGAGTAAAATTAAAATCATAGTCTTGTTGGCTTATATATTTGTCCTTTTTGGTTGAAAATGTATTGCTAAAACCAACTTCATATAAAAAAGAATTCTCAGGAATTGATGTTAAAGAAGCCGGGTTTGTTTGGTTAATCGAGTATTGGGTTTTGTAGGCAATACCTGTATTTCCCATAGCGCTTAACCCTCCAAAAAAGTTTAGATTTTCTTGGCCAATGCCATAGATAGAATAAGGAGAACTAAAGTCGCTTTGTGCATTTATTAATAAATTCATAAAGGAAAACAGCAACAAAGGAATTAATTTGATTTTCATAAATAATTAATTAATAAAGTAAATAGGTTAATTCAATTTTCATCTTAGTTTCTCTCCCATATACGCCATCAAAAATTAAAAGTTTATCAACAGATTGGTTGTTGTTGGGCAATACAAATAGCAACGCATAATTTGTTAAATAGGGACTTCTTTGAATTTCATCAATAAATGAAGTTATGTCTAGTGAATAATAATAGTCATAATTTAATTCAGCGTTGTAAGATTTTAGGGTTGCAGGTTCAAGTTGTTTTACAAATCTGTTTTTATTGTCGATCACATAAACCTCAAGAGACTCGATTGAAGAAATATCTTTATTATGGCTTTCAGGGTCGGGATACATTTTTAAAGTGGCATTTATCACAGTTCCGCCATTTTCGCTATTGATGGTGTTTAAATCCCGAACATAGGGTATTTCAACGCGCATATTCAGGCTGACACCTGCTTGAATATACATTCTATTGTTTGTTTCATTACTTGGCAATATATATTCGCCATCAGTTATTGGGTTGAGCAGGGTGGACGATTTATCACTTGAAATTTTATTGAAAAACTCGATAATATTAAAGTCCATATACCGATCATTATCAGAATTAAGTCCATCATCCAAAGTATAATACAATCGAACCAATGAACTACTGTTTTTAAAACCCAAAACATTGTTGCTGTTATTTTCCTGAACTACGGTAATTCCTTTAAATATTTTCTCTAAATCATCAATATTTTCAATGGTTTTATTTTGAATATTGTTAAATAAGTTTTCGCCGAAACTGTGTTTTAAGCTAATATTAATGGAATCCTTTTTATTTGGATAGGCCGTAAACAAAAGTTCCCCTAAAATATCATTGCTAAAGCTTAAAGTTGAAGTGTTGTAGAATTGTGTTTGATCATTGTCTTTTGGTTCAAAATCATCTATAATCTCATGAGCTCTATAAGTATGTGTCTGGGTGGTATCACCATAATAATACCTGTCGTAATGTAAAATTAGCGCGATAGAATCATAGACCGCATTTTCATCAATAAAAAAATCTCTAGGGGCAAGCCTGAAAAAACTTTGTGAATCCAAATTTCCAAATACAGGATCCTTTAACGCTCCAATCAACAATCTGGCAGAACCGGAAGTCACAACTGAATCTAACTGTATGGTGGCTGTTTTTAATGTTAAGGTGTCAATTTGCACCACCCTTGAATCCAATTCAATAAAATCCTCTCCAACAGGATAAGTTTTTAAATCATCACTACATGAAATTAGTGCAGTAAAACCTAAAAAAAGCAGTATAAACCAGTATCTCATTATTATAATTTTTGGTAAATGTATTTTAACGCACCAGTTTATAAGTTATAAAATAGATGAGGGTTAATATTTTATCGATTAATAAGTTAATAAAATGTTAAATAGCTAATAATCAATACGTTTTACAACTTGTAGATTATAAAATGCTATGTATAGATAAAAAAGATTGATTGGTCTATTTTATTATTCAAAACAAAGTGAGTCTCATTATTTTTGTGGTGATAATGTGACTTTGTGATATGAATTTAAGATTAGGGGTGTTTTTATTAATGATTGTTTCAACAGCGGGTAAGGCCCAGAATTTTGAAATATTTAGCGCAGGCCTCAATTCAACATTTAATAACTCCAACTCAGTTGGATTAAAAAACGCCACCATTAATATTAATTTGCCCCTAAAACTTAAAAAAGGAGTTTTAACCAACAGTGTATTATTTTCTCAATACTTTTTAGATTATAATACAGACGAGACTATGAATACATCGAGCATTGAAAGCTTTAAAACATTAAAATACACTTTGGGGTATTTTACTAAAATAAATGATACTTGGGGTTTTAAAACTAACATTTCGCCAACAATTTCATCAAATTTTGAATCTGGCATAATTATGGAAGATGTTTTTTTAAACGGCAGCTTGGCTTTTATCAGATCCGGTAAAAAAGGCAGTCTTCATTTGGGATTGGTTTACAATACCGGCTTTGGAACAAAAAAACCAATGCCAATTATAAGCTATTCCAGAAAAGTTAATAGTGTTTTTTCGTATATGTTAGGGATGCCAATCACTAAAATTGAATACAGCATCAATTCAACAAACAACGCAACCTTTTATCTAAAACCAAAAGGGTTTTATTCAAACATAAGTGATAATTTAGTTATTAATACAACTGACAAAGCCGAAAAGGTAAAATATAAAACCATTCAAACAGGTGTTAATTACTCCCATTCAATAGATGAATTTTGGAAATTGTCATTGGATGCAGGTTATCAATTTTCCACAAAATATGAACTGTTAAACAATAATGAAAGCGTTTACGAATTTAAAACAAAAAACAGTTTTTTTGTAGGTTTAAATTTAAAATATGATTTATTAAAAAATAAGCAAAATTAAAATAGAAAATTATGAATATGAAAAAAATGCATTTTAAAAGTGCCATGCTGCTTTTATTGATAGCTTTTGTAAGTTGTTCAACAGATGATGCCGAAGATATGGGGAACTGGGTAGAAAGTTCTTCTTTTGATGGTTATTCTCGAGGAAATTCAGCTGCATTTGTAATTGGAGATATGGGGTATGTTGTTGGAGGATATGATGGTGATGATTATTTATTTGACCTTTGGGAATATCATAAAGACGGTGATTACTGGGTTCAAAAAGCTGATTTTCCAGGAAATCCAAGATCTGCTGCCGTAGGATTTTCTCTTAACGGTAAAGGTTATTACGGTACTGGATATGATGGTGATGATGAATTAAAAGATTTTTGGAGTTATGACCCTATTGCAAATACTTGGACACAAAAAGCTGATTTTGGTGGTACGGCAAGAACGGATGCAGTTGGTTTTGCAGTTTCGGGAAAGGGTTATATTGGTACGGGTTATGACGGAAGCGAATTAAAAGACTTTTGGCAATATAATGATGCTGCAAATGAATGGACACAGTCACTTGGATTTGGTGGAAATAAGAGAAAAGAAGCATCGGTTTTTGTGATACAAGATAAGGCCTATTTAGGAACGGGGTTGCAAAACGGCGCTTTTCAAACTGATTTTTATGAATTTGACGGAAGTTCAGAAACCTGGAAAAGATTAAAAGACTTAGACGATGAAGATGAAGATTATGAAATTTTACTTTCCAGTGGCGTTGGCTTTTCATTAAATGGTTTCGGATATATTTTAGGGCCTTCTAATAGTTTATGGGAATATAGCCCAATAACCGACACTTGGGATGATAGACCTGATTTTGAGGGAAGCGCCAGACAAGACGCTGTAGCATTTAGTTTTTCTGATAAGGTATTTGTTTTAATGGGAAGAAGCGGAAGCTATTACTTTGACGATAACTGGGAATACCGCCCAAGTGAAGAAAGTGACCTAGATGATTAATGTTCTTTGAAAATAGGTTTGTTTGTTTGTTTGTTTTAAATGTAAAAGCCAAACATTTTTGTTTGGCTTTTATAATATTAATAGATTCTGAATGACTGATTTTTAAACGAAGATACTCTATAAATTAATTTATAACCACAGATGAAAAAAAGGACAATTATTTTTACTGTTCTAATAATAGCTTCAATATTTATTGTAAAACTAAGTAATATTTCATCCAATGAATTTGATTTAGAAACACATAAAGTAGAAAATGGCTGGGGATACAATATATTTAAAAAAAATAAGGTGATTATTAAACAGGATATAATTCCGGGATTACCGGTTAAAAAACCTTTTGCCACTGAAAAAGATGCCATTGTTGTCGGTAAATTAATGGTTGAAAAATTAAAAAACAAAAAAAAACCAAGTATTTCCTATAAAGAACTTCAAATAAATGGCGTAATTTTATAGGCATTAATCACTAATTTTAGGATTATTTTTAATAAAACAACTGATTGAAAATTAACATAAAAAACATACCTCCTGTAATTTTGCATATACTGTGCTGGTTCATAGTTATATTAATAATTCTAAGCACTTTTTATAACAAGTTTAATTATTTCCCTCAGGATGGTTTTTTTTATTACAGGTTATTTTTGAACATCGCTATTTTTTATTTAAACTATAGCGTACTGGTTCCCATGTTATTGTTAAATAAAAAAACAGGAATCTATGCGCTGGTGTCTTTGGCGTTTATCGCTTTTTTTATTTTTGTGTATCAAAATGTTTTACCTACAATTCCTATTATGTCAGGTTTTGACAATCAACATGGATTGATGAATCTTGAGAATGGGCGTAATGTTATTAAATTAAAAAAATTATTTTTACTTGGTTTTATTCAGGGAATAATTATTTTTTTGTTATTTGCAATTAGCTTAAGCATTAAATTAGCTATTGAATTGCAAAAAAACGAAAAAATTAAAAACTTAATCAAAACACAAAAGATAAATGCTGAATTATCATTCTTAAAAACACAGTTAAATCCTCATTTTTTATTCAACACCTTAAATAGCATTTATTCATTGGCAAATAAAAAATCGGATGATACCACTGAAGCCATTATTACCTTATCGGAATTAATGAGATATATGATTTACGAAACCAATAAAGAATTTGTATCTCTTCAAAATGAAATAGATTATATAAAAAATTTCATTTCACTCCAAAATCTGAGATTAAAAGATTCTAGTGGTGTCAGATTTAATGTTAGAGGGAAATTGGATTACAATATTGAACCATTGCTTTTAATTTCATTTATAGAAAACGCTTTTAAATACGGAACAGATTACACAGGAAAAACAAATATTACAATTGAGATAAAGGTTGAAGACGATATTTTAAATTTAAATGTCAGCAATTATATTTCCTTAAAAGAGAAGAACAATCTCGATTCAGGGGTCGGGATAGAAAATATTAAAAACAGATTGAACATACTTTACCCCAACTCGCATACTTTAAATATTGAAGGATCCGACAAATTATTTAAGGTTGAATTGTTATTAAAATTAAAGAAATGATGAAGTGCATAATTGTTGATGAGTAACCATTGGCTTTAGAATTATTGGAAGATTTTGTATCGAAGGTTCCAAATTTAGAATTGGTTTCGGCCTGTTCAAATGCTATTGAAGCAACGTCAATTTTACAAAATAATAAAATAGACTTAATTTTTTTAGATATTGAAATGCCGGAATTTACGGGAATCGAGTTTATAAAATCTTTAGATGTTAAGCCTTTATTTATTTTTACGACAGCTTACTCTCATTATGCCATTGAGGGATTTAATTTAAATGCTGTTGATTATTTGGTAAAACCAATTCCCTTTCATCGTTTTTTAAAAGCAGTTAACAGGGCACAAGAGCTCTATTTGTTAAAAAAAGAAGAAAACTCTCACTCAACCAAAACTTTAAGTTCCCTAAATTTTATTTTTGTTAAATCTGATTATGAAAACATAAAATTAAATTTTGCCGATATTAAATATTTTGAAGGTTTAAAGGATTATATAAAAATATTTTCCACCTCTCATAAACCAATTCTCACCTTAAGCAATTTTAAGAAAATTGAAGAAAAATTGCCGGAAGAATTATTTATAAGAGTGCATAGATCATATATAGTTTCATTAAAATACATAAATTCGGTACAAAGAAACAGAATACTTATTGATGGAGTCAGAATTCCCATTGGGCAAAATTACAAAGACGAATTTCTTAAAAGAATTAGCGGGTAAAATAAAAATTTCTTGAAACCGGCTATCTCCGAGGCAAAGCCATCTGGGGGAATTATTTAGTTTAAACCAGTTTGTAAATTTAAAAGCAGTGCAATACATTACAAACTAAAGCCAAGGGCAAATACAACACGGAATCCATCAGTTGAATTAAACCCACCAATATTTAAGTTTACCACATCAGCACCTGAAATAAAAAAACCTCCTCCGTAAGAATTATTCCACTTTTTTGAATCCTCTCCATCCAACCACACCCTTCCGTAATCAAAACCACCAAAGAATCCAAAACGCATAGGAATTACTTTGGTTTTAAATTTTTCAAAACTATATCTTATGTCGGTATTTTGAAAGACATATTGATTCCCCGTAAAACGTTGATTTCTAAATCCTCTTAACCCATTTGTGCCGCCAATTGAAGCTGCTTGATAAAATTCAAAATTAGTTCCAAAAATAATTTGGCTCTTTATTCTGCTAGCTAAGACAAGTTTTCCGGAAGAAATTAATTTATGGCTAAAACCTAATTCTGAAATAAGATATTTATAACCTGAATTATTTTGGTCAAAATTCATTTTATAACCTACTTCTATACTTGTATTTAAACCAAATGTAGGGAATGCTTTATTATCGAAATTTTCAAATTCATACTTTGCATTTACGCTGCCATATCTATTGCTTTCAAAAATATATTCAGGCAATTGCATATTACTGGATACAAAACGACTTTGGGTGTTATCAACTTCAACCGACTCATAGCCAATGCCAAAACTAATTTGGCTGCCTCCATAGGCTCTATAAACCAATGAGGGTTTAAAATTGAATTCGCTCAATCTTACGCGGTTGTAATCCATTCCTAAATCGTCATCTGTATTTTCAGTTTCGTTGCCATACCCAAAGAAATTTAAAGTAAAATTTGGGCTATGGAATTCAGAGGCAATTTTAAGGTTCATACTGCCGAGAACATTAGCAAATTCACCGCTATAACCCAACTCAAATCCACTTGTGGCAAAATAATAGGAAGCTTTGATATTATGTTGGCTTGTAAATGGATTTCGGTTGAAATTGTTTATGGTATATGTATTGCTGATCCCTAATTTAAACCCGTCGTCTGGATTAAACCCTATAGTTGGAATAGTTTGATTGGTATTGTTCTTGAGTTTTTTATAATTGTAAACATTAATATCATACCTATCCTGTAATTTTAAGGTCGCTTTATCAACTTGAGTCAAGGTGTTTGGTTTACTTTTATAATCATAAATAATAATATTTTTACCATTTTTGATGACATACTCATCGTTATTTTGGCCTCCAATAATTCTGATTTTTATTGTTTTGCTTTCACCTGTTACCTCAAAAGTGTCATCATCATCTAAACCATAAATCCATATTTCTTTTGTTAAACTTGGGCTGTAAGTTCTATTATGAAACAAGTTTTTAAGCATATCGCCTTTTTTTCGAAACATTGAAACTTCCACATCGCCATTTTCCAATCCATTTATTTTTATAAAATCATTTTTATTTGTGCCTACAATAACTGCAACCTTATTCACTGCTTTATAATAGTCATCAGCTATGGCATGTAAATTAAGTTTTCGGCCTTTTAAAAGAGATTTAATGGTTTCGATTGATTCGTCCCGGGCTTCTTTTGGAATTGTGTTAAAAGCATTGTCTATAACTTCATCAGTTAAATTGCGTTGTATATCAGCAACTTGCTGATCCCATATATTTTTATCTGAGTTAGTGATAAAAGCCATATCTAAAGGAAAAGGTTCTAAATTAAAACCTTTTACATCTTTTAAATCAGAGGTATATTTACGAAGTAATTTGGCAGCAGGCATTAAATAAACTGAAGTGCCCAGTATAAAACCATCAGACATTTTTGAGAATGCCTGATCTCTATCTCTTGGCAAGGGTCTATATATTGTTTTGTTGCCATCCTGATACTCTATCCATCGCCATTGATCATAATGCCGATCCCAATCACCAATTAACATATCAAACAAACGCGCTTTAATGTAAGCCTTTTCATCAATAACTTTTGACTCATCTTTATGGATCTCAATTAAAACTTCCAGAGTGCTAATGATGTTTCCAGTAAAATTTCCAGAAGCTAAATTTACATTTCCTTCGGAAGCATGTTCTTCAAAAACATACAATTCATTTCCATATTCTTGATTGTATTTTCCTAAAATATCTTGTTTAGGGATGTAATATAAGTTTGAATTTAAATACGGAATACCTAAAGAACTCGACAAAGATGCCACAACAAATGGTGCATAAGGATAAGATCCCGTAAAAACATCTTTTACTATTGCCTCTGAAGCCGTGTTTTTAAATTGGTCTTCTACAAATTGATCTTTAAATGCAGTAGCTTGAATATACTGTGAGGCATCTTTTTTTAAAGCTCTCATAACGTACCTTATCCCTTCACGAGTTTCTAAATGGAGTGTTTTAGATTGAGATCCACCACCTTTACGCATTGGTTTTAAGCCTCCCATAAGCGTGTCTAAATAAGCCACCTTGGCTTTTACGGGCAAACTGTAATATTTTCTGTACCTGTCTCCCCATAAAAATTTATAAAAACCGCTTTTTGCAGTTTCTTCATCTGTATAAATTGATGCCTTAACTGAATCTTGGCTTATTTTAGGATACTTTATTGTCACCGGTTCTTCTTCGGGTTCAAACACTTGATTTTGATAAATCACGGCATTATTTTCGGCTGAAATAAACTTGACTTGTGACGAACCATCTTTAAAGAAGTTTAAAATAGCAAACCCATTGGTTCCAGAAGCAAATTCACTGCCTTTTACAAGTCTTGTTGCAGTCGTTTTAGAGCCTGAACCACTTATAATTTGCCTAATATTATTTTTCACGAAATATTGTAAACTGTGCTCGTGACCAGAAATAAAAATAACAAAGTCATTCTGCTGTGAAGCGGCTACTAAATTTCGTTTTAATTCATTATAAAACTTATTAGATAAATCGGCATTTGAGACGCCGCTTGTATTTCTTAGCAGGTTTTTAAGTGACCCTAAAACAGGTAATGGCTTCATATGGTCATTAAAACTATATTGGCCTCCATGTGCTCCACCGGTAAACATGGGATGATGAATGGCCACTAATACTGTTTTTCCTCTGGCTTTTTTAATTTCACTTCTAAATTCATCTAAAAAATCTGTACGTGTTTTAATATCGCAATTATCGTTTATTGTTGGATGTTTGTCCCAATTTGTTACATACCATTGGGAATCTATCACAAGTAAAATAGTTTCATTATTAATTTTTACTTTCTTTATGGGGCAACCATTTTCTGGTAAAAAAGTATTTTTTCCCAATGCTTTCTCCACTAATTTTTCTTGCAGTTTTAAACCTGAAATACCACTGTACCAATCGTGATTTCCCGGAATAAAGATAACGCGGCCAGGAAATTTCTTGGCGATATTAATTTGTGAATTTATGATAAGTTCTGCTGTTTCTCTTTTTGGGCCATCGATATCTGGGATTCCTTTAGGATAAACATTGTCACCCAAAAACAATATCAAATCTGAAGCGTTTGCATTTTTAATTTCATTTTCTAAAGCCTTTAGGGCAGCAGACGTTTCGTTATTTTCTAATTTTCCGGCATCCCCAATCATATAAACTTTCATGCTGGTTTCCTTATCTTGAGAGTTTAAAGAACCGGTTTTTGTTGATGAAGAATTATACGTTGCGCAATTAGAAAATAAAAGTGTTGCCAGTATTCCCAGTAATGAAATTCTTTTATAATTTTTCATATGGATTTGGATTAATTGCTTTTTTCTTTATTTCTATTTAATTTTCATTTATAGTCCTTAGAATTATGACTTGTAATTTTTAATTAATAAGGAGCAAACAACCTTTAAAACCTTAAAAATTAGTTTATGTAAGTAAAATGGTTCCAACTTGGGCGTTCAATAATCGTTAAAAATTCGTAAGAATGAAAGCAATAGTGAATATTAGGCCAAACAAGAAAACAATAACCGAAAGGGTTAAAATTCTTTGCTTTATACTGATAACCTTTCCCAGAAAATAAAGGTCAGCAATCATTTCATCATAAACATTTTGTCCTTTTTCCATGATACGTTCAAATTCCTTTTTGAACTCCGATAGAGATTCTTTTGAAAAATTTTCAGCGTATAAAGCACCTTTATATTTGCTTTCTCTAAAAGATTTGCCAAAATACCGATAAGGCAGCATACTAAACAAGGCAAAAACCATGGATAACATACTACTGAGTACCAATACTCTAGTCCCTGTGTTGATGGCAATTTCTTTTGTCTCTGGATTTATAAAACGAAGCCCAAAAAATAAGGAAGTTATAATAGAATTTACAGTAAGTATTATTTTCGCCTTATTGTCAACCATTTTTAGAAGTGTGTAATGATTTCTTGAAACATTCCTGAAAAGAGTTTGTATGCCTCGAGCATCAAATTTTTGAAGTTTTTCGCTTATTTCAACTGATGCAGTTTTTTTGTTTTTTTCGTTTTCCATAATTGAAAATTTAATGATTGCATAATTTTTTAATTTCATCAAGAGTTTTAAGAGTTCTATGCATAGGAATATTAAAGTGTTTAAAAATATCTGGCTCATTTAAAAGCTCCTTAACCAAAATTATATCCTTTTGTATAAACTGCATTTTCTCTTGTTTTGACAAAGATGATAAAACGGTTATGGGATACAGCCCAAATTCGTCAATATTTTTGTTAATCCCATTATCTTTTGGGTAATCCCAGCTAAATAAAGATAAATCAACACTTTTAGCATAGTTTATGGCATCTTCGGTAAACCTTGTATTCGTAACCAGCCATCCTTGTTTTAAATGGGTTG
>CAMDPE010000041.1 GCA_945903795.1 Lutibacter flavus
GACAAAGAGGCTTTGGGCCGACATTTAAAATCGAAAGGTGTATCAAAAGTATTGTTAACGGCGCCGGGGAAAGGCGTGCCAAATATTGTTCACGGCGTAAATCATTTGGAATACAATCCAAACGAAGTCGATATTTTTTCAGCGGCTTCCTGCACCACAAACGCCATCACGCCGGTTTTAAAAGTTATAGAAGATAATTTTGGCGTTGAATATGGCCATTTGGAAACCATTCACGCCTACACAAACGACCAGAATTTGGTTGATAATATGCATAAAAAGTACCGAAGAGGCAGGGCAGCGGCACTAAATATGGTGATTACAGAAACTGGCGCAGGAAGCGCCGTTTCCAAAGCATTGCCTTCTTTCGAAGGGAAATTAACCTCGAATGCCATTCGTGTTCCGGTTCCTAACGGTTCATTGGCCATTTTAAATTTGAGATTGGTAAATGCTGCAAGCAAGGAAACTATCAATGGAATGATGAAAAAATATGCATTGGAAGGCGATTTGGTGGAACAAATTAAATATTCTTTAAGCAACGAATTGGTTTCTTCCGATATTGTGGGAACAGCTGCTCCGGCAATTTTCGACAGTTATGCTACCATTTCAAGCAATGATGGCAAAAATGTGATTTTATATGTTTGGTACGACAATGAATATGGTTATACACACCAAGTTGTTAGGCTGGCGCGTTATATTTCAAAAGTAAGACGATTTAATTATTATTAGGAACTAATAAATAATAAAAGTTTGGTTTTTGTTGTTTGTATAAATTAAAAAAGGATGTTCTAAAAAACATCCTTTTTTAATTTAAGTTTATTGGGTGTAATGTGAAAATAATATTACTTCATATCTATTAACCAAAAAAAATTAAGCACTTGCGGACTTTTATTATGAAGGATTTTTATCTTTATTCTGTGCGATTTCCTCTGCATTTATTCTTTTTTTATAGATTTTTTTATGACAAGAACCAACTAAATATTTTTTAAAAATTTAGAAAGTTGAAAAGCCAACTTATCACTTGACGCTTAAAAAATCAAAAAAATATGATTAATTTAGCCAAGAAATTAAAGAATATGTCTGACAATATCGAAGAAAAAATAAAACAACTCAGCGCAGAATTAAATCAGCATAATTACAATTATTATGTGTTGGACAAACCAACTATCTCCGATTTTGAATTTGATTTAAAATTAAAGGAATTGGAAAAGCTGGAAGCTGAAAATCCGCAATTTTTCGACCCAAATTCCCCAACCCAACGTGTTGGAGGCGAAATCAGCAAAAGTTTTAAAACCGTTGTTCATAAAAACCGAATGTATTCTTTGGACAATTCCTATTCAAAAGAGGATATTTTGGACTGGGAAAAACGGATTAAAAAGGTGATTGGCTCAGAAGATGTAGAATATGTTTGCGAATTAAAATATGATGGCGCTTCCATCAACTTAACTTACAGCAATGGAATTTTGCAAAGTGCCGTAACGCGTGGTGACGGTTATCAGGGCGATGATGTCACTGCAAATATTAAAACAATACGGTCAATTCCGCTTGTTTTAAAGGAAAATTTACTCGATATTTTTGAAATTCGTGGTGAAATTATTTTACCGCTCGACGGATTCAATAAAATGAATGAAGATCGAATTGACATTGGCGAAGAACCTTTCAGCAATCCGAGAAATACAGCAAGCGGAAGTTTAAAACTGCAGGACAGCGCAGAGGTTGCCAAACGTCCGCTGGATTGTTTGTTGTATCAAATAGTGACCAATAAAAATCCGAACAAAACGCATTTTGAAACCCTGGAAATGGCCCGAAAATTGGGCTTTAAAATTCCAAATACACTCACAGTCTGTTCGAATATTGATGAGGTATTTTCCTTTATTGAAAATTGGGACACAAAGCGTTACAAATTGCCTTATGAAACGGATGGCGTGGTGATAAAAGTAAACAGTTTGGCGCAACAGGATGAATTGGGCTACACCGCAAAGTCACCGAGATGGGCCATTGCCTATAAATATAAAGCAGAACAAGTCAGTACCGTTTTAAAGGAAATTTCCTATCAGGTTGGCCGAACTGGTGCTATAACGCCTGTGGCGAATTTGGAGCCGGTTCAACTAGCAGGAACTGTGGTTAAAAGAGCATCACTTCATAATGCCGATCAAATTGAAAAACTGGATATTAGAATAGGCGATACCCTTTATGTGGAAAAAGGCGGAGAAATTATCCCCAAAATTATAGAGGTCGATTTTAGCAAAAGACCAAAAGATTCACAACCCACAAAATATATTACGCATTGTCCGGATTGCGGAACAGCGTTGGTTAGGGCGGAGGGCGACGCAAAACATTTTTGTCCGAATGAATATGGCTGTCCAACACAAATTACAGGCCGAATTCAGCATTTTATCAGCAGAAAAGCGATGAATATTGACGGACTGGGTGCGGAAACAATTCAATTGTTATTTAAGGAAGACTTGGTTCACAATTATGCCGATTTATATGAATTAAGGGAATCGCAAATTATACCTTTGGAACGAATGGCCGAAAAATCTGCCCAAAATATCATTGCGGGTATAGAAAAATCGAAAGTAATGCCTTTTGAAAAAGTGCTTTTTGCATTGGGTATTCGGTTTGTTGGCGAAACCGTGGCAAAGAAGTTGGCAAAGCATTTTAAATCTATTGATAATTTATTGCAAGCTTCTTTTGAAGAATTAATTTCTGTTGATGAAATAGGCGATATCATTGCGAAAAGCATCATTAATTTTTCAAATAATTTAATCAACATTCAATTGATAGACCGATTAAAAAAATACGGTGTGCAATTGGAAGTAACTGCAGAATCACAAGTTGGAAAAACGGCTATTTTACAGGGAAAAACTTTTGTGGTATCTGGCGTATTTACCCATTTTGAAAGAAACGACCTAAAAAAATCCATAGAAGACAATGGGGGCAAAGTGGCAAGTTCCATTTCAAAGAAAACGGATTTTGTTGTTGCAGGTGAAAATATGGGTCCGAGCAAACGTGAAAAGGCAGAAGATTTGGGTATCCCAATTATTTCTGAAACCGATTATTTAAAAATGATAAGCTGATTTTTAAATATTTTCAATAATAATTCTGTTTCGGCGAATGATTATTTTTCCTTCGTTTTCAAGAATTTTAAGCAATCGAGAAACCACCACGCGTGAGGTGTTCATATCATCAGCAATTTCCTGATGAGTGATAATCAGCGTATTGTCTTGCATTATTTTAACTTTATCGGTTAAATACTTGTGTAACCGATCATCTAACTTCATAAATGCCAAGCTGTCTATAGATTCTACCATTTCAATTAACCTCATATGATAACTGTCGATAATAAAATGACGCCAGGATTTATATTTTACCAACCATTCATCTATTTTAGAAACCGGGACAAAGATGCCTTCGGTTTCTTTTTCGGCAATTCCGCGGAACATGCTTTTGCTTTTGTTAATGCAATTTATGAAAGAAATAGCGCAAGTATCGCCTCTTTCCAGGAAGTATAAAGCAATATCATCGCCATTTTTATCTTCGCGAATAATTTTTACGGCGCCTTTTAATATCAATGGCACGTGAGTCATATTGTCACCAATGTCAATTAATGTTTCTCCGCTTGCAATGGTTCTGAATATTCCTAAATCGACAATTTCATCTATCAATTCTTTTTCAAAAATTTCAGAAAAATAATCTTCTAATTTGTCCCTTAACAGTACTTTATCTGTATTTATATTCATATTAATCCTGTATAAATGAAATTTATAGACAAAATTAATTAGGATAAATAAAGAAACTCCTGATTTAAATCAGGAGTTTATTCAATTTAAATAAGTATATCTTAAACTAGAATTTAACTTGCAATTGCACCAATAAAGCATCATTGTCAACGCTAAGTCCTGTTTCAATCTTATTTTGGTAATTTACCTGCAATCTTGTGTTGTCATTAAAGAAATAATTTACGCCCAAGGTCATCATTTCTTGGTAGCCAATTTTTTTAATATCTAAATCCTGGTCAAAATATTCATATTTAAAAACTGGCTGAATTTGCTTATTTACATCATAAGAGGCCATTATGTAAGCGCCCGCTCTTTCTGCCCCTAATTCCAATGGTGTTGATCCGCAACCGCCATCGGCAGCTCTGTTATAATCACCTTCATCATGAATATATTCTCCTTGAACTTTTAAATTGCTGTAATTAAAAACTACTTCTGCACCATACGTTTTGCGATCAAGAGTATTATTATTTGGATAGCCATATCTATAGCTTACGCCAACAGTCATAAAATCAAATAATTTATAGGAAGCGCGACCAATAATATCTTTTTTGGTGTTGTTATCTTTAACGCCTAATCCGCGGCCATTCATTAAAGCTACGGAATAGCGGAACTTTGTTTTGTCGCTTCCGCCCAACATCATTAAACCCATATCTCTTTGAGGCGCCACAATTTGATCAGATACAATAGCGCGATCAATGGTAGTTAGATTGTTGCACGCAGTATTTACTTCCAATCCGAAAGGTTGTTTAAAGGAACCAACAGAGAATTTTGTCCATTCTAATTTATCATAGGTGATAAACGCATCCATTAAATAAACATTTCCGTCGGATGAAATAAAATCGCTGGTTTCAATCATTGCGTAGTATGAAAAGGAACGATTTACCCTTCCGCGAACCCCAAAACGGGCTCTTTTAAATTTAAAGGTATTTTCACCCGGATCAGTAAAATAGGTATCGTACTGAGGTTGAAAATACCCAAAGAATGTTGTGCTGCTGGTTTTTGGCACACCATCGCCACCTGCAACCGGTAAATCGCCTTCGCAACCTTGCGCAAAAACTGAATTAAATTGAAATAGGAACAATACGGTAAATAAGATAATTATTTTTGTTTTCATGTTTATTTTGGATTTAATTGAAAAGCCCTAAAATATTTTCGTACTTATTGATATATAAAACAATATTGAAATTTCAACAGTGTTTACACTTTTTTAGGGCTTTATATTTTTAATTATTACTATTTAATTATTAGTTGGTTGCGAATGGCAATTCTTTTGGTACGTTAGGCGCAACTCCCCATCGGTTTGCAGTCCAGGCTGTATTTGTATTGTAAATTCCATTCATTCCAAAACTCATACTGTAAGCATTATATCCCATAACTCTTAAACAAGCTGTCACAATTGCTGAGGTTTGGCCTGTGTAGCAATAGTTAACTATTTTTGTAGCCGGATTTGGGTCAAGGTTTAAATAACTATTGTCAGCCAATAATAAAGGATTGATTCTGTAAGCATCTTTAATATGTCCGAATGCCGCATAATCTACTGCAGAGAAATAGTTGTGTACAAAATAATTAGTTGGATTATTCAATACATCTGTTCCGGTAACAGTTTTAAAACCTTCAGCAACGACGGCTTCAACACGATTTTTTAATATTGTAGCACCATCCGTAGATAAAGTTGAAATTACGGGATTTGTGAATACCAAATTGGCTGGAGCAGCTTCATAAGACCACTTTGCGTGACCTTTGGCTTCTTCAGCGCCAATTTTACCATTCCATGCGCCTGCAGTTGTTGAATTCCAACCAGACATTCCCCATTTTAATGCTTGTGTATTTTTATAACCATACATACGCAATAATGCCGTTCCATAACAAGCTGTTTGTCCAGTGTAACATACCATTAAAATTGGTTTTGCACCTGCCAAAGGTCCTTCTGCCAAAATATTAGCGAAAGCAACATTTTTTGCTCCTGATATATGTTTTGCTGTAAAGTCTGCGGCACTTCTAATGTCAACGATGTAGTATTTAGCTAAAAATGCAGGTAAATCAGCTTCTGCAGGCGCTCCTTGAACAAAGGAAACATTGTCTGCACTGGTCATAATTTTGTTAATGTCAAGATTATTTGCTAACATATAATCTTTCATAAGCGTAAATGCCGGTGTTGTATTTACGGCAGCATCATCACCTTTGTCACAAGATGTTAAAAAAAGTGTCGGAATTAATAAAAGTCCTAATAGTATTAATGATAGTTTTTTCATAATTTGTTTGTTTTGTTTATAATTAGATTATTTGGCGTTAATTATTCTACGATTGGGAAATTTTTAATTTCTTTGGCTGAAAAACCATCCCACCCTTTTTCAACCAATATTGCATTCATAAAACTGTTGGAGCCATACGCCAAGTTAGAAACGTCATAGCCCAATACGTGTAAATAAGCAACTACATAAGCTGCTGATTGTCCGGTGGAACAATTAACCAATACTTTTTTGTTTGAAGGAATTGTGTAAAGGTTTGTTGCTGAAGAAAGGGAAGCTTTAGGCTCATATTTTACAGCGCCCTCTATGTGTCCAAAATTATATTTTTCTCCATTTACATAGTTGACAATGTAAAATGCAGAAGGATTTTTAAATACCGAGTCTGTTTTAACGATAAATTCGCTGTAAGGTTTTGCAAAAGCACCTTTTAAACGTTCATTTAAAATTTCTTTTGGATCTGTTTTTCCGGTTTTAAGTATTGGTAACTCGCCAATTGCAGGCATTTCATTTGATGTGGTCTGCAATTTGTCGGCATAAAGATTTGTCGAATTTTTAACCCACATTTTTTCAGCAAATTCATCGGACCAAGAACTCATTCCCCATTTCAAGCTATAAGCATTGTTATAGCCTGCAAGTCTCAATAAACTTGTGTAATAAGCGGCGGCTTGGCCTGAATAACATACAATTGTTATTTTGTCAAAATTTGCCGGTGTGATTTTTTTTTCGAAATAATTCAGCAATTCAGCTGGAGCAACATTTACGGAATTTTTGATGTGTCCGTAGGCAAACCAGCTTTCGCTTCGGGTATCAATAACCAAATACTTTTTATTGGCTAAGTTTTCTTTAATTTCCTCAGCCAATACTAATGCTGGCGCTTCGGTATTTATAAAATTTCCATTTTCTTCCAGATACTGGACTAACAATCCAAATTCCGATTTAGCGGTGTCTAAATTATCCTGTGCAGTACTTTTAAAGCCGCTTAATAAAATAGTTGCCATTAAAAGCATTGCAAAATACGATGTTATTTTTTTCATAATTATGTTTAATTTATTAATGATCTTACTGTTAATTTATACTTCAAAATTAATTATGGAGGCAATTTATTTGTATGACATTTATCATACGTAATATAATATATACCAGTTCTTTACAGTAACAAATGTTACACGTTTTATCAAAAAAAATTATGGATTGGTAAGGTGAAATTACAGGTAATGAAAAATGCCTTTTTTGATTAAAATTTTTGCAGTTTTTTGGGTAAAAAGGTGAAGTTTAATAAATGTAATTTTAATGTTGAAGCAAAAAAAAAGCTGTTATAAAAACAGCTTTTTGATATTTGAAATTAACAACCGCCTTCTGCGGGAGCTTTCTTTTTCTTTTCAATGGTAATTACCTTTTTTGGAGGTGCCGCCACCACTTTAACAACTGGTGTTGTATTCGCTTTTTTGATGGATTCATTTATAAAAGCAGACACATCGGCTTCCGATTTTTCAATTTCACTATTTTGCGTGATCAGTTTATTTTGCAAATAACTGTTTTCAATCGCCAACAATTTAATATTGTCGTAACCTAATTGATATAATATAAGAAATGGTGCATTTGCTTCTTGTGGATTATTTCCATATAAAACAGCCGTTTTATTGCTTATTTCTAATTCTTTGAATACCTTTATGTTGTCGGCACTTAAAATTTCAGCTGCATAAATGTTAATGGCATTTTCTAAATGGCCTTTTTCAAAATCATATTGATTTCTGATGTCAATTAAAACATATTCCGGATTCTTTAGCTCATTTAATGCAACAATGTAATTTTCGATTGTTATTTTTTCAAGCGTGCTTTTGGTATTGATGGCGTAGGTGTTTTTCGGTCTTTTATAAGTCAAAAGACCTATAATTACTGCCAAAATAAAAATTACTGCAGCAATAGAGATACGTTTGGTTTTTTCTAATTCTTTCATAAGTATATGCTAAAAAGTTTTTAAAATTAACAACCACCTTCTGCAGGAGCTTTCTTTTTCTTTTCAATGGTGATTACTTTCTTTGGAGCCTCTTTGACAATTTTAGGTGCTTCCACTTTAAATTGTTCAGGATAAACTACACCAAAAAACATACTGGCTGCTTTTCTGGTTGCATACAAATCAAAATCTGTAGCTGGCATATTATCGGCCGGCTTCAACGGATTGATGATTGTTGCATACCACTCATTGATGCCACCTTTTAATACACGCATATTTTTATATCCTAAACGGTTGCATAAAATCCATGCTTGATCTGCGTAAAAATGATCATTAGAAAAAAGCACCACATCGTACTGATTTTGATTTAAGTAGCCTATATTTTCTTCATTAAATAAATTTTTAAGCGGAATATTAATCGCATTTGGAAGCGTATAATTTACAAAACTTTTTTCATCCCTTACATCAATTAAGATGAAAGAAGGATCCTGATTGATTAATATATGTGCCAAACGATCTGTAGTCATATATCTTTCCGAACTGATGGTGTTGCTTAATAATTCTTCTGGCTTTATGCCTTCATGCTTTTGATATTTTGGCAATAAAACCAATCCGCCGGCAAGTAAAATTAAAATTACCGCCAAAATTGTATATCTGAAAGCTAAAACTTTTGCTATCTTTTTTTTAACCATGGTATTGATTTTTTTTATTAGTAAAATACTTTTTTAACTCTTTTACGCACCATATCAGCTGCAATAAAAGCTACAATCGCAATCATGGAAAATATAAATACAAACCAATATGGATTTATGCCCAGCGAATCTTCCAAGGTGACATTGCCATAAAAGTAGCCATTATAAATTGGTTCGAAGATGGTATACATTTCAGAAAAAATAAAAACGCCAACCATAATGCCGCCAACATAAACAATGGCATCTATTTTGCCGATGGCCACTGCGCATAAACTTGTGCCAGGGCAAAATCCTGCAGCAACAAACCCGACACCCATAATAATTCCGCCAATAATGGCGCCCCATAAATAAAATGGGTGAACGTATAATTGAGTGACATCTAAGTAGCCAAGGTAATCCATATAATAGACGCCTATTACCGACACCAACGCCGCTGTAAAAAATACTTTTAAAACGGCAAAATCATAGCCGTAAAATTGGCCGGCTAGCTTTCTGGATGATGAAAATCCAGACGCTTCCAAAACAAATCCGAAAGCAATACCGATTAATATGGCGATGATACTGTCCCATTCTGCTGGAATTACGCCGTTAGGAATTAAAGGTCCCATAATTTTTTATTTTTTTTTAATTAAATCCAGTTTTTTCTAAAAAAGTAGGCAAATGCGTAAGCCGACCCAAAAATGGCAAACATGGTTATAAAACCACCTGTTGATAGCACTGCCATACCGCTTAAGGCAGCACCACTTGTGCACCCACGGGCAATTTGTGCACCCAATCCAAACAAAACACCGCCGCCCAAAGCAAATAAGAGTCTGCGTTTGCTTGTTATATTAGGCGAGTGTTGTACCCTCCAGCCAATTCTTCCGTTTAAACCGCCAGATATAAATGCGCCAATTAAAACGCCCAACGCTTCAAATACCAGCCAGGTTTTCATAGGTGATTCATCTTCCGTTATAAATTGGCTGTAATAGGCATTGTTTTCTGCATGTGTTGGTGCAACAGTTTCAACGATAGAAACCACGCTGCTTTTCATGGCGCCACTAGCTCCCAAACCCCTGCCTGTCATATAAAATGTAAACAAGATGATGATGCCCAGCAGAAAACCGCCAAAATAAGGATTCCAATAAACGTGTCTGTTTTTTTGTTTTTTATCTTTTGTCATGATTTATGGTTTTAATATAGAAAACGGGTTAGTTGCCCGGCTTCTACCATTACAAATCTAAATATTAATCCGCCTAAAATAACCAGCATCGCGGGTACTATTACAGGAACTTTATAGCCGATAAGTTCAATAAGTTCAAGTGTTGCAGGAACTATAAGTCCAAGAAGCACAACAAAACCAAAAAACATCAGCGTAAAATCACCGCCAACCAATAACTGCATCGCTTCCAGCTGCACTTGTGAACCAGCATAATAACCCATAATCATATGGACGATTAAAGCCAATTCAATAATGATTAAACCTAAATCTATTTTGCCAAACAAATGTTTTTCTTTGGTGGTTTTTGCCATTAAAATAATTGATGCAGCACCTGTTGAAAGTCCGGAGGTCAAAAATAAAGGTCCTAAAATGGCATTGTTCCAAAGCGGTCTTGCATTAAAAGCCGACAATAATATACCGGTATAAACGCCCAGAACCAATGTTAATGGAATTAATGCGTATGCGATATATATTCTGTTGGTTTTTAAGAATTGTTCAAAAGTTGCCAAAAATTTGAATTTTTTTAATAACTGTAATTTTTCTTCCGTTTTCGGATAAATTTCAGCATAATAACTGAATAACCACAAAATTGAAAGCGGTGTTACAATAAGCAATACCCAGGCACCCCAAGACATTGGAGATTCAATTCTGAACGTTGTATATAATCTCCAAGTGTATAATTTATGCGTTAAATCATAAACCAATGCCAATAATCCTATTGATAAGGCAATAGGAGGTATGATTGCAGCAAATTTAACAGCTGCCGGATACTCATTTTCTTTTCCTAACACATAAAATAGTGCAGCAAAAAACAGGATTCCTGCTGCAATTCCGCCCAGAAAAAGGTATAGCGATATTGGCCAGTGCCAAATTTGCAAATATGGATCTATATGAGGAATGTTTCTTCCGCTTGTAAATAATTCTTCTTGCATAATTTTAATATTAAATTAAGTAAAAAACATGTGGATTGGTTCCTGCTTCAGGAGCCAATGTTTTGTGTTTTCTGTTTTTTAGTAATTGTGAAACTTCACTTTGCGGATTGTCTAAATCCCCGAAATACATACATTTTGTTGGACAAACAGAAACACAAGCAGGAAGTTGTCCTTTTTCCAATCGGTGATGACAGAAGGTACATTTATCAACATAACCATCAGGATGTTGGTAACGCGCATCGTAAGGACAAGATTCTATACAAGCACCGCAACCGATACATTCATCAGCCGTCACCAAAACAATTCCTCCGTCAGTAATATGACTTGCGCCAGTTGGGCAACATCTTACGCAAGGCGCATTATCGCAATGGTTGCATCTTTCAGATTTTAATTCCAGATCAAGATTTGGATACGAACCATTTACAGTTTCTGTAATCCAATCTCGGCAAAATCCAATGGGCACGTCGTTTTCGGTTTGACAAGCAACAACGCAATCACTACATCCGACACATTTTAAGGTGTCAATTACCATTGCATATCTCATATCTCAGTATTTTTATGTGGGTTCTCAGTTAAAATTGCAACAAAATTTCCTCTCATCCCGGTACCTCCCATAATTGGGTCGGTGAAAACTTTAGAAATTAGTTCCGTGTCGTTTATTCCTTTTCCGTTGGCCCGGCTTAATTTTTTATTTTCATGTCCAAAACCGTGAACCATATAAACAGAATCCCAACGAACTCTTTCGGTAACTCTCACTTTTATGGAGAATGAAGAAATAATATCATCCTGATTTTTTAACCAAACTTCTTGTCCGGTTTTCAAACCAATGATTCTGGCAACTTTCGGATTTACCCAAAGGTCATTTTCCTTTTTTAAATCATTTAAATTAGGGTTATTTACCGTTCTGCTGAAAGTGTGCATTGGCGCTCTTCCGTAATTTAATCGGTAAAAACCTTGAGGCGGTTCGGGATGTTTTGTATAATTTGGCAGTGGATCAAATCCTAAATTCTTTAATTCCTGGGAATAAAGATGAATTTTGCCGTTATCTGTCGGAAACGTATAAGTTTCATCTTCATTGATATACATTGAGCCAGACTTGCGAGGATAATTTTTAACGCCAATTTTTTCCATTTCTTCTAACGAAGTACCCATTTCTTTCAACTGCCATTCAATTACTTCTTTAAAATCATCGTAATTAAAATAATCACCCAAACCTAAACGTTCTCCAATTTGTTTGGCCATCCACCAAGCTGGTTTTGAATCATATTTTGGTTCAACAGCAGGAATTCTGACGGCAATGGAAGGTTCTCTGTTGGTTGCGGAACGAATATCATCATAACGCTCCAAATAGGTACATTCCGGCAAAACTACATCGGCATAACCGGTAACGTCCATTGGCATGGTGTCAATAACTACCATAAAATCTAAAGCATCCATCGCATCTTCCAACAATTTTTTGTTTGGAATTGATTTGGTAATGTTTGTGCCTGCAATCATTAATGCTTTTACGGGGTACTTATTGTCTTTGTCAGGCAATGCGCATTTCATAACTTCAGTGGTAATTCCCATTTGCGCCAGCGGATATTTTTCACCAATCTCTTTCCATCCCCATTTTGGTTCCGGATAAGCAGGCGCAGGAAAATTAGGAACTTTAGCAGCTTCTTTAAAGTAGAATCCGCCGCGTCGTCCCCAAGAACCCAATAAGGCATTTAAAATGGCCATAGCTCTTGCTCTTTGTGAATCATCACCATACCAAACAACGTGTCGGCCAGGATGAATAATTACTGAAGGTGCGGCATTTGCCATAGCTCTTGCAGTTTCTCTGATCACTTCAGGTTTGATGGTGGTAATTCCGTAAGCCCATTCAGGAGTGAACTGACTCACATGGTTTTTTAATTCCTCAAAACCTGTGGCGTATTTATTAATGTATTCTTTATCGTAAATACCTTCTTCTATTAAAACATTCATCCAGGAAAGCATTAAAGCAATATCGGTAGCCGGTTTAATGGCAAGCCAAAATTGTGATTTGCTTGCCGCAGTTGAAAGTCTTGGGTCAACAGTAATAATGGTGGCGCCGTTATCAATGGCATCAGACATTTCCTGAACCTGAGAGTTGTGCATATTTTCGCCAATATGTGACCCAATAAGCACCAAACATTTTGTGTCTCTAATATCAGTAGGTTCGGGTGATCCTACCCAAGTGCCAAAAGTTAAATTAAAGCCTGTTTCGCGTGGTCCTCTGCATTGCGCATAAGCCGGTTCGGCAATGGTGTCCGAGCCAAAAGCTTTGAACAAATGTTCCAGATGCGAACCTGGTGCACCATGTTTTATTAGTGCAACAGATTCTGCACCATAAGTTTCTTTAATGCCTTTGAATTTTGAGGCAATCAAATCAAGGGCTTCATCCCAACTTGCTTCCCTAAAGGTATCTTCACCATTTACGATTGTTCTGATTAATGGCGTTTTAAGCCGGTCTTCATCAGTATACATGCCAACGCCTCCTGTTCCTCTCGGACATAAGCGGCCGTAACAATGCGGATCGTTTTCATTACCTATAATTTTTTTAATTTCCCCGTCTTCATTTGTGTACGTCCAGGCGGCACACTTCCAAAAACAAACTTCGCAATAGGTGGCAGTTCTTTTAAATTTTTTGGAAACGTTTTGTTTAACCAACTCATCAATATAAGCGTTGGATCCAAACATATTTATTGCAGTTGTTGATGCTGCTACAGCCCCTAATCCTAAAGCAGAAATTTTGATAAATTTTCTTCTTGAAGTAGTCATAAATATCATTATTAAATTCTTTGGTAAAGATATTTACAGACACAAGTTTATGGGGTGATAAATGTCATTAAATAATATTAAATGTGGTAACAAATGTTACATTAATAAGTTGAAAATCAATAATATATATGTGACAAAAGTTGCATTGGAAAGTTAACAATCTCTTTTAAAACAAATTACATTTTATGTGCGTGCAAACCTTTAGTTAGTGGTTAAATGTAATTTATTGTAAATTTGTTTCATAATTTTACAAATGAAAATAAAATATCTCAAAATTGCCGGTTTTACCTTAGTAATTGCGCTGCTTGTCGTTTTATTCATTTTAAATAAAAACAATTATTTTCAGAAAAGTTTTGTTGATGATGGCGAATATGTCAGAATTGAAAATATCGGTAAAGAATCTTGCCAAAACTGTCACGCGGGCACCAAAGGCGATTCTGATTATCACAATCCGGAATTGATTGGTTGCATCAGTTGCCATCTGGGAAATCCCAACACCTTAGATAAAGAAGATTCACATAAAGGAATGGTGTTAATTCCAGGAAATTTGGCCGATGCAAAAGCAACCTGCGGAAAATGCCATCCAAATGAATTGGCTAAAATCGAAAATTCTTTGATGACTACCAATAGTGGTTTGGTTGCCGTGGATAAATATATTTTTGGAGAGGCTGATACGCCCGACAATCATTATCACATAAAAGATATTAAAAACTCTGCTGCGGATAAGCATATCAGGGATTTATGCGCCAATTGCCATTTGGGTGCCCAAAAAACGGAATTTGGCGGCGTAACTCAATTAAGCAGAGGCGGAGGTTGCAATGCCTGTCATTTAAATTATTCTGATGAAGCAAAAAATGATTTACAGAAGTATTTGAGTTCGAACAAAAAGGATTTGCCAAAATTTCACCCTGCAACAAATATATTTGTGAAAAATGAGCATTGTTATGGCTGTCACAGCCGCTCGAGCAGAATTTCAACCAATTATGAAGGTTGGCAGGAAACGGTGTTGGATGAAAAGGATATTGATAAAAAATTGGGCTATAAAGTTTCTGAAGACAAACGCGTTTATAAATATATAGGAGAAGATTTGCATCATAATAAAGGTTTGTTGTGTGTGGATTGCCATTCCTCGCACGAAGTTATGGGAGATGGCAAAAAATATGCCCACGCAGAACAAGCGGTAAAATTGCAGTGCTCCGATTGTCATTTTAAGGACAAACCAAATACAACTGTATACAGTAAATTGGATGCAGAAAGTTTGCTGGTTTTTTTGCATCGGGATTATAAACATACTGATAAAGAAATTATAAAGGTTAAAAAAGATGGACACCCATTGGTGAATACCTATGTTGATGCTGCGGGAAAAGCTTTTTTAATCGGTAAAAAAGATGGTAAAATTCACGAGTTAAAACCGCAATCGGAAGTTTGTTCACGCGACAATGCACATAAAAATGTCAGTTGTTCCACTTGTCATTCCTCCTGGACATCGCGTTGCATTGGTTGTCATAACGAATTTGACAAAGATGAGCCAAGAGCCTTCGATTTATTGGATAAAAAATACGGAAAGGGTCAGTGGAAAGAGCATATTGCCGAATTTTCTTCATCGCAGCCAGCAATGGGAGTTAGGGAATCTAAAAATAAAAGACTGATTGAACCTGCGATTCCGGGAATGATTTTAACGATTGACAAAGGCAGTTACACTGGCAAAGAAATTGGAAAGGATGTTTCTTTTTACAGGTTGTATGCCGCAAATTCACCGCATACCACCACTAAAAGTGTGCGCGATTGCAAGTCGTGCCACGCAAATTCGGCAACATTGGGTTACGGAAACGGAAAATTGGTTTATGATATTAAAAATGGCAAAGGAAAATGGAATTTTACGCCGGAATATGCAAATAACCCAAATGACAATTTGCCTGAAGATGCCTGGATTCCGTTTTTGACAGCTCCCAAAAATGGCGTCATAAATTCCACACGATTGGATTTTAGGCCATTCACGGTTAAGGAACAGCAGCAATTGTTATTGGTTGGCGCTTGCTTGCAATGCCACAAAGACGATTCTAAAGTGATGAAGCAAAGTTTGATTGATGGAATATATCCGTTGTTAAAAAAATTGGACAAAAGTTGTATATTGCCGAGCTGGAATTAAAAATTTTAAAATGATTAAAAAAATTGCGCTTTTTGCATTTATCCTAATTTCTGTTTTAGACATAACAGGAATTATCTTTAATATAGAAAGCCTTTTATATGTATTCAAGCCATTTATAATGTTGTCGCTGTTGTTTTTATACACTAAGTCGGTTTCTGATATAAATAAATGGTATACCACAGGTTTGATTTTCTCGTTTTTTGGAGACGTATTTTTGATGTATTCTGGACAATTTCCTTTTAAAATTGGATTGGTTTCTTTTTTAATTGCACATATTTTGTTTATAAAAATTGTGATGCATCGCATCAAAAACGTTTCGTTTTTAAACATTTTATCTGCTGTAATTCCATTTGCAGCATTTTTATCAATATTCATTTTTACCATTAAGGATTCTCTTTATGAACTTTTGGTACCTGTAATAATTTACGGATTCACAATTTCAATATTTGGGGTAGTTTCACTGGTAAATTATTTAGAAAGTAAATCCAATAAATCATTATGGATGTTAATTGGAGCGCTGTTCTTTATGATTTCTGATTCTCTTTTGGCCATCAATAAATTTTACCTTCCAAAAGAAATATTTGCAGTGTTAATTATGAGTACTTACATTATTGCCCAATATTTAATTTATCGTTCATTAATAGAAAAAGCGCCTGATTAATTTAACAAGGCGCTTTAAAAATAAATAAATTATTTAAATAATTTTATTAAGGTGTTACTGCTGTAATGGTCTTTTCGGCCCAATCTGGGAAAACAGTAGGGTCAATATCAAAAATGAATGCACCCCAAGTCATCGTCATTATTGAAATTATGATAATAGCAAAAATGTTTATAAAAAATCCTGTTTTTATCATATGAATTATTTTTAGCTTTCCTGTGGCGAATACAATAGCATTTGGAGGTGTTGCAATAGGAAACATAAAAGCCATGGAGGCCGCTAAAGTAATAGGTATCATAATTAATAATGGGTTTATTCTAATTTCGGTTGCCAAACCAGAAATAATGGGTAGCATCATTTCAGTTGTTGCTGTATTTGAAGTAAACTCTGTAAGTATTGACATCATTCCTGTTAAAGAAGTTACTAATATGCTAGGTGAAAAATTCCCTGCTTCAGCCAACAAACTCCCAATATAATTTGACAATCCGGAATCTATAAACCCCTTAGCTAAGGCAAAACCGCCTCCAAATAAAAACACAATATGCCAAGGTAATTTCATCATTATTTTCCATCCCACCAATGCTTCATTTTTTTTGGAGGAAGGAACTATAAACAATAAAATCGCAATAAATATTGCCACAGTACCATCATTAAGATATTTTGGATTTTTAAATAAAGAACCCCAGCCAGTTATGGTTATTGATCCAAGGTTGAGATCTGATCTGAAAACCCATAATAAGGCTAAAATCACAAATAAAATAAAAACCCTTTTTTGTTCAACAGTAACTTTTCCTAAATCATTGTATTTTTCCTTGAAGAATGATTTATCTAATTTTTCAATCTCTTCTTTGGGTCTGTAGATGAAGTATAAGAAAAACAATGTAAAAATAAAAATGATTACGGTAATTGGAAATGCGAATGTAATCCATTGCCCAAATGATATTTCTGGAGCACCAGGAAAAATAATGGCAAAGATTCTTAAAAACGATAAATTTGGCGGTGTTCCTACCAAAGTTGCTACCCCACCAATAGAGCAGGCATAAGCAATAGCCAACAACAAACCAACCGCAAAAGAATTTATTTTGTGTTCACCGTGCACTTCTTCCAAAGCGGTAGTTACTGAGAATGCTATGGGCAACATCATCATTGCGGTTGCTGTATTAGACATCCACATGGATAAAAATGCGGAAGAAAACATAAATCCTAGTAATATCATAAAAGGACTTCCTCCAACAATTGACAATACTTTTAACGCAATTCTTCTGTGTAAATCCCATTTTTCCATGGCCAATGCCATAATAAATCCGCCAATAAATAAAAAGATTACATAATTTATATACGCGTTTGAAATGGCTTTTCCATCTAACACTCCAAGAATAGGGAAAAGAATTATTGGAAGAAATGAGGTGACTCCAATTGGCAATGCTTCAGTGACCCACCAAAAAGCCATTAATAGTGCAATAGCGGCTGTGTAAGTGACTTCTGGTTTTCCGGGTTGCAGATCCACGAAGAAAATTATTCCAAAGAAAACCAACAATCCAATGATAATTAATTTTAAATTTATTTGTGTTTTTTGCTCTAAAGTAGACATATAATAGATTGTTATTAGTTAATTTCAATTTGATATTGCATAACAAACATTCCCTTGCGCTCATCAACTTTTAATTGATTAGCGCTGTATTGGTAAACAGGTCTGTTTTGGTAACCTAAGGATAATTTGTTGCTATGTCCTTTTAAATAACAGTTTATACCTAAATCATAAACAATCATTGCATCATTTAAAGCATCAAAATCAGAATACTGTATGGCTATGTTTGGTTGCAGCTGATTGTTGTTTTTAGCTTTTGGCAGTAAATAGCCCAATTGAAAGAAAAGTGTGTTTCCTGTTCCCATCATAGGAAAATCATTGCCACTTCCATTAAATGAAGTGCCGCCTGATGTAATATCATTTGACCCTACATTTCTTATATAATTTGGACCAAAATCTGTGTTATAATAGCCTAAATAAGAAGTAATTGCAGTTCCTTTTTCTTTATTGATGGGAGCATCGTAAAATAAATCAACCGCCCAATTTTTAAAGTCATAGAACTTTTCTTCACCGTCAATAAGTTGTGAAGTCATTTTTGGCTGATTCATAAACCCGGCGCCTAAGTTTAAAATATTTTTTTTCCCAATGTAGGTTCCAGTTCCTCCGCTATAAGGCGACTTGTTGCTTTC
>CAMDPE010000042.1 GCA_945903795.1 Lutibacter flavus
GTTGTACGACAACGGACAATTGGTGAGTTTATATGCCGAAGCGTATCAAGCCACTAAAAACGAATTGTATAAAAAAACGGTCTATCAAACACTTGAATTTATTGAACGCGAACTTACCACTGATGAAGGCGCTTTTTATTCTTCTTTGGATGCCGATAGTTTGAATGCCGAAGGCAAATTGGAAGAAGGCGCTTTTTATGTTTGGACCCAAAATGAATTAAAAACCATTTTAGGAAAAGATTACGATTTATTTGCGGACTATTTTAACGTTAATTATTACGGACTTTGGGAACACGATAATTATGTGTTAATCAGAAAAAATAGCGATGCTGAGGTTGCCAAAAAGCACGCAATTTTAATCGGTGAACTCGAAAATAAAGTGGTGTACTGGCAAAAAACCTTGCTGAAGGAACGCGCCAAAAAAGAACGACCAAGACTCGATGACAAATCGTTAACTTCCTGGAATGCCTTGATGTTGAAAGGTTATGTGGATGCTTATTCGGTTTTTAATGAGCAACGTTTTTTAGACGCCGCCATAAAAAATGCGACATTTATTTACACCAAACAGTTGCAGGAAGATGGAAACCTAAACCACAGTTATAAAAATGGCAAAAGCACCATAAACGGTTATTTGGAAGATTATGCCACAGTAATTGATGCTTTTATTTCTTTGTACGAAGCAACTTTTAATGAATTATGGCTAAGCGCCGCCAAACAATTGGCAGATTATGCTTTTGATCATTTTTTTGATTCAAACAGTTCCATGTTTTATTTCACTTCAAATCAGGATGCCGATTTAATTGCGCGCAAAATGGAAATTGAGGACAAGGTAATGCCGGCTTCAAACTCAATAATGGCCAAAAATTTGTTTAAATTAAGCCATTATTATGCCAACAGTTATTACTTAAAAGTGAGCGAACAAATGTTGCAGAATGTGAAAGAACAAACAAAGCAATATGGCTCGGGATATTCAAATTGGCTGCAATTGGGTTCAAATTTTGTTGGGGATTATTATGAAATTGCCATTTCCGGAAAAGATGCCTTAAACAAACTTAAAGAAATTAACCAACAGTATATTCCCAATAAATTAATGGTTGGAAGCACCAAAAAAAGCAATATTCCTTTGTTAGAAAACCGTTTTAATGAAAGTGAAACCCTGATTTACGTTTGCGTAAATTCTGCCTGTAAATTGCCTGAAAAGGAACCTAAAAAAGCATTGTCACAATTAAAAATTAAATTTTAGGGATGAAAGCAATTCAAATTTTCTTTGTTGCCTTGGTCGCATTCAAGCATATTTATTTTATGATTTTGGAAATGTTTTATTGGGACAAACCAATGGGATTAAAAACATTCGGACAAACTTTGGAAGCCGCTAAAAGTTCAAAAACTTTGGCCAAAAATCAAGGTTTGTATAAGGGTTTTTTAGCGGCCGGCCCTGTTTGAGAAATTGATTTTTTTAAGTTTTGTGGCTATTGCAAGTATTTTTGGAGCGTATTTCACAAAAAAGCATCAAACTCTTATATATTTATACAATACAGGTAATAATAGAGTTTTTTGCTTGTTTTAGTGGAAGATTAATTGTAATAGTTAAGTTAAAGCATTACTTTAGTAAAATACAAATTGAAATGAAAAAAAAAATTAAATATTATTTAGCGACAGTATTGCTTTTTTCAAGCATTGTAATTTATAGTCAGCAAAAAAATGTAGAGAATGTTTTTGATAATAATTTTGCTATTGTGCCTTCATTCGACCTTCGTGCAAATGATTTATTAGGAAGCAGTTACATTAACGAACAATTTCTTGCGGTAAAACTTATAAATTCTGATAAAACTTATTTAATGAGATACAATGCCTATATGGATGAAATTGAATTTGAAAAGGATGGTAAATTATTTTATTTAACAAAAGCATACAATTTTTCAATAATCTTTGAAAGCTTAAACAAAATTTATCAGGTGTTTTCTTATCAGGAGAACAATCGTACAAAAGATGGTTATTTTGTTGCCTTAAGCAAAGGCGATAATATTTCGCTATTGTTGCAAGAAAAAATTAAATATTTTGATGAGGTTAAGGCAAGGTCAGGTTATACTAAAGACAAGCCTGCAGCTTTAAAGCGTATTAAGGATAAATTATATATTGGCTATAATAATAAGACAGCAAGTGAGTTGCCAATTAAAAAAAATGAGCTCCTGAAGTTATTCTCAAGTAAAAGTGCTGACATTGAGGTTTATGCCAAAAAAAATAATTTGGATTTTAGGAAAAATGAAGATTTAATTCAAATGTTTAATTATTATAATACGCTGAATTAAACTACTTTTTTGAGATTCCGCCAATAAATTCTTTTAAATAAAAAGGCTCAAAGTAGGCAACATCTTCAAATTCATCTTTTTTGAATTTTTCATAAGAAATGGCCGACATTTCTTTTGCCGAAGGAAACAATCCATCAATAAAAATGGCGTTTTCATGAGTGATCGTTTCCTTGCATTTTTCGGCACCGTCTCCAAAAAAATAGACTTTTTGGTCATTTAAATAGTCAGAAAAGGAATCGGATATAATAATTTCAGCTTTAACTTCTCTGATTTTTTCAGTCTTGTCATTGAAAATCTGGCTGTAAACTTCCATTCTTCTGGCATCCAACAACGGAATTTTATAGCCTTTATCAATGGAAACTGAAAACGCCAAGGATTGCAAAGTATTTACGGAAATCAGCGGAATATCTAATGCAAAACACAATCCTTTTGCTGAAGAAACACCAATGCGCAAACCAGTGTAAGAACCCGGACCTTTACTTACAGCTATGGCATTTAAATTGGACAATTCAATTTTGGCTTCCAAAACAACTTGCTTAATTAGTTCATGCAATTTTTCTGCATGTGAATAATTGCCGTCATTCAATTCTTTTAATGCAATGGTTTTGCCTTCTTTTGAAATGTTAACGGAGCAGTTTTTAGTTGCAGTTTCTATGTTTAAAATGTAACTCAATTTACTTAATTTAAAAAAGCAAAGATACTTAATTCAATAGTTATAAAACAAAACATCCAACGTTTTGCGTTGGATGTTTCAGTGAATTAAAAATTAAAAATAATCATTTTAAATATATTTTAAATTAAACTCCTTTTCCTTTGTGAAAGGCTGTAGATACTATTATTCAAGGACAATTGGAATGCCTAAATAATATTCTAACAATTTGGTTCTGAAAACAAAATTGTATTTTGCATTAGCCAATGACGATTGGGCGTTTACTAACCTGTTTCTTACCTGGTCAAAATCAAAAGAAGTCATTGCGCCGTTGTCATAACTTATTTGTGCATTTTTGTAGGATTCATTTTGTGCCTGCAATGATTTTTGTGATGAAATATATTGATCTAAAGAAGCTTTTGCATCAGCATAGGCTTTTTCAATTGTTTCTCTTAATTTCACTTGTTTGTCCAGCAATTGCAACGAAGCAATTTCCTGATTTATTTGTGCTTTTGCCACGCCCGATTTTGTTTGAAATCGGCTAAAAATTGGAATATTTAAAGAGAATCCAAAGTTGTAGCCTAAATTGTCTTCCAGCTGTTTTCCAAAACCGTTAGGCACATAAACTACATTGTTATTTTCATCTATAATTGGCCGTACATCTTTATCTCCCTGATTGTGCTGGTAAGAAGTTCCCAATCCTGCCCCAAAAGACAGCGAAGGATAATAGGCTCCTTTTGCAATTTCTACACCTATTTGTGAGCGTTCAACGGCTATTTCTGCACTTTTAATTTCTGGCAAATTGGCAACTGCTGTGTTAAAAATTAAATCCGTATCATTATAAATTAAGGATGCGGAATCAATGGTTAAAGCCACATCCTGAACATCAAATCCTTTATGAGAAACTTGTAACAATTGCGCCAAGCTCAATAAGGAAAGGTCCAACGTATTTTGTGCAGTGGTCAATTGTTGCTCATTGGCGGCCAAGGTAGCTTCTGCTTCTAAAAGTGTTGCTTTTGGTTTTGAGCCTGCTTCAAACAAAGCCTTTGCTTTTTCAACCTGATTTTTGCTGATGTCAACCTGGTCTTTTGCAATGATGATACTTTCTTTGTTCAGCAACACATTTAAATAAAAATTAACGACATATAGCATAATGCCATTTTTATTTTCTTCTAAATTAAATCCGGCTGCTTCCAAGCTTTTTTGAACCTGCAGTAAATTGTTTTTGTTTCTGTTTCCGTTGTATAGCGTTACATTCGAATTTAATCCAAAACTATTGGACCTACTATCTCTAGAAACCCGGCCACCGTAATTATCTATGTAAGATCCAAAATTCCAGTTTTGCGAAGCCGAAGAATTTAAGGACGGATAAAAATTACCTTTAGCAATGGTAATATCTTCCTGAACCAATTCCTTGCTGAGTTCCTGCTGTTTTATGGAAATATTGTGGTCTAAAGCGTAGTTGACACATTCTTGAAGTGTCCATTTTTTATCTTGTGCATTTGCGTTTATAAATAATATAAGCGCTAAAAGACTAACAATTTTTGTTCTCATTGTATAAAACTGAGTTTATGTTTATGTTGATTTTGTATATGACGACTAAAATTAGCATTTGTTACACATTTAGTCACTTATAGAAATGTTAAACTTCTTCGTTTTTCTTTTTTGTTATTCTATATTTAATAATAAAAAAAAATAAGGTACCTATTAAGAGATAGGGAAATATCATTAAATATAAAATACCCGAATTTAATCCCTCAACTTCACTAGGACTTCCGCTTTCAGCAACAGCTCTGCACATAGCGCATTGTGCATTGGTCATTTGAATCAAAAAAAGGAACAGTATTGTAAATAATGCTTTTTTCATGAGTTGCTTATTTTTTGAGTCAATTTTAAATTGAGTTGTTTAATTCAAAATCCATAATTCAAAATCTAAAATTATTTTATATTTTTTCTCTACTTAAATTCCCCCTTAGGGAGCTAATAATAAGGTGAAATCATCACATAAACAATCACACCGGTTACAGCAACATACAGCCACAATGGAAAGGTAAATCGCGCTATTTTTTTATGCAGTTCCACTTGGTTTGTGATGGCTCTAACATAAGTTACCAAAACAAACGGAATCACGATTACCGACAATATAATATGTGTAATTAAAATGATAAAATATACCGTTTTTATGATTCCTTCTCCTCCAAATTTTGTGGAATCCGATGTCATATGATAGGCCACATACAGCACTAAAAATATTACAGAAAATGCAATGGCTGTTTTCATCAGTTTTTCGTGTAAGGCAATTTTTTTATTTTTAATTGCCCAAAAAGCCAACATCAGCATCACTGCCGTGCATGCATTTAGGGTTGCATAAATTGGAGGCAGAAAAACCGGAAGCTTTACGTCTATTTTAACGCTAAACAAAATCGCAACCACCAAAGGAATTGCAATTGATAAAATGATAATCCAAATATTGTATTTTTTTGAAGTTGTTTCCATTATTCTTTTAAAAGTATTTTAATATCTTCTTTAATTTGTTGTATTCCTTTAGTGTCTAGCCCGTCATAAAAGGCAATTGGGTTTCCATATTCATCCAATCTCGAGCGAATGTTTCCCTTTTTATCTACCAAAGCAAACATCCCGGAATGTTCAAATCCGCCCTCGGCATTACTGTCTTCACCGGCATATAAAGTAAATCCTGTATTGGACAATTCATAAATTTTATCCTGCTCGCCCGTTAAAAAGTTCCAATTTTTTGAAGTAGCACTATGTGATTTTGCATATTCTTTTAAAATTTCAGGTGTGTCATGTTTTGGATTGATACTGAAAGATGCAATACCGAAATCTAGATTTCCGTAAAATTCATTCTGAATTTTCAACATGTTTTCATTCATTTTCGGACAAATAGTAGGGCAGGTGGTGAAGAAAAATTCGACTACCCAAACTTTTCCTTCATAAAATGAATTTGTGATTAATTTGCCGTCCTGGTTGGTAAATTCAAACGGCGGAACTTTGGCGATAGTAATTAATTCGGGCGTATTAAATTTATCCACAATTTTTGGAATCGCGTAAATTCCAAAGATTAAAATAATAAATGCAATGCCTATGTAGGAGTATTTTTTCATTTTTTCAACTAAATTTCTCTTTTTCTTCGATCCTTCTTTTCGGCCGATTTTTTCAATTGATAGTAAATAATATCGATATCATCTTTCATTTTATTTTTCAGTATTGCAACCGATTTCATATTATAGCCGTATAATTTTCCGCCTTTGGTGTCTTCATCATCTTTCCTTCCGCGTAAGCGCAATTCCATATCAATAATATACGCATTTTCTGAATAACCATTTTCATTTAATTTGAAAGGCGTTTCAAAGCTATCAAAAAGTAAGGTTGTATTTACTTCATTGGGGTAAATAAAATGCCATTTGCTGATATCTGTAAATGCTGAAAGCTCTTGAATTGTTTCGCTGTACTCATTTTCCAATCCTTGAGGAAGAATGGCGACCATCTGAAAAAAGGGTTTTTGATAATACCTTTTGTAAATTGTTTGGTTTAAATTGAAAAGACTGGCCTTGGCATTTTTGATATCGCTTCCCAAAAAACAAACTACGGTAAGCTTTTCAGAAAAAGTTGCAGTTGTTGCAGAAGAAATGATTTTTAGGTCAATTACATCTTCAGTAAGAATAGGTAAATTTGAATATTTGTAGATTCCTTTTGAAAGAAATATGTAGAATACCAAAGGTAAAATAAACAAGCTAAAAAGTACCCAGAATTTTTTCATGTGATTAAAGTTAAACAAAAAAGGCGGTTAAAAACCACCTTTTTCTTATTTAATTATTAGTAGTTCCACTTTGTCAGTGGACCTAAAATATCGTTGAGGTAACTTCCTTCAATTAACAATAAGGTGGCTAAAAAAATGATTAAGAAAACCGCTGTCCAAACCACAGCTCTTCTTAAACTCTTTTTTTCATCGGCCATATGCATGAAAAACCAAGTAATGTAATAGGCTTTTACAACAGTCAAAACAAGGAAAATTATATTTAGAGGACTTGTTCCTAAAATTTTTGTTAAATAAAGTGATGCAGGTTTTGTAATTCCCAAAGCAACTTCAGCCAAAGTGATTACAGAAAGTATGGCGAATACTTTCCAAATTAATTTTGTGTGTGACGTATGTTCTTGTGCGTGTGTCATTTTAATGTCTTTTTATGAATTAAACCAAGTAAAAGAAGGTGAATACAAATACCCAAACCAAATCTACAAAGTGCCAATAAAGTCCTACTTTTTCAACCATTTCGTAATGACCTCTTCGTTCATAAGTGCCAATAATCACATTAAAAAAGATGATGATATTAATGATTACACCAGATAGAACGTGAAATCCATGGAAACCTGTGATAAAGAAAAAGAAATTGGCGAACAAGGTTTTCCCATACTCGTTTTCTCTTAAATTGGCGCCCATTACCACTGATTTTGCTTCATTTAAAAAACCAATTGATTCATTATGCGGAATGATGGTTTTTGCTTTTGTTTCTGGATTTATTAATTCGGTTCTTATGGAAATCCCAGGATTTGCCTTAAAGCTTTCAACAACTTCATTTAGGGTGAAAGGCGGCAATGCTGCTTCTTTTACAAACCATATTCCTTTATTTGCTGTATGCTGTGTTCTTTCTGAGTGCTGAGATTTCACAAAACTTTCTAAAGTTATTTGTTCTCCACTGGCATCAACAAATTGAATAATTTTTCCGTCGTTTAATTTTACAGCACCGTAAGTTCCGTTTATGAAATTTTTCCATTCCCAAGCTTGTGAACCCAAGAATATGGCACCGCCAATAATGGTAAGCAACATATAAAAAGTCACTTTTG
This sequence comes from Lutibacter flavus, assembly GCA_945903795.1. Lineage (GTDB taxonomy): Bacteria > Bacteroidota > Bacteroidia > Flavobacteriales > Flavobacteriaceae > Lutibacter > Lutibacter flavus_A. Next base: position 7,819 of record CAMDPE010000042.1, read on the forward strand.
CTTTATTCATTTGGTGGCCTGCGTCAACCGCCAATACCATCGTAACAGATGAAAATATCAAAATAAAAGTCATTAATGCCACATAATACATTGGTGCATGTAAGCCGTGTAAAAAAGGAAAGTGTGTAAAAACTTCGTCGGCTATTGGCCAGGAATCATGAAATTTAAAACGCATTAAACCATACGCGCCCAAGAAACCCGAAAATGTGAGTGCATCTGATAAAATGAAGAACCACATCATCATTTTGCCATAGCTTGCACCTAATGGTTTTTCGTTTCCGCCTTTCCAGGAGGTGCCATTATTTTCAGTAGGAATAGTTACTTCCATAAAAGTTAGTTTTGATTTTTAGTTATAGTTCTGCCAAAAGTACATATTTTTTATTATCTAATAAAATAGAAAAATAAAAACAAATATATCCAAAGAATGTCCACAAAATGCCAGAAAATGGCACCTAATTCAAGTCCAAGTGTATCATTGGCTGAATATTTTTTGTTGAAGTGATTGAAAATCACCACGGATAACACCAAAATTCCTGCAACAACATGCACCAAATGGGCGATGGTAATGCCATAAATGAACGAGGATTTTACGGTACTTTGTTCACCCGCAAAAAACAATCCTGATTTCAACAATTCATTAAATCCTTCAAACTGAAAAAACACAAAACCAATTCCTAAAAACAGGGTTGATAATAAAAAGGTGCTTGTTAAAGCTCGGTGATCATTTTTAATGAAGTATTTGGCTAACATAAAAGTAATACTGCTTAACACAATTAGAAATGTGCTTATATAAAAAGCCTGAGGCAAATCGAAAGAAACCCAGTCTGCGCGTTTTCGGCTTACCACATAAGCACTTGTCAATCCGGCAAACATCATTGTCATGCTTACCATAGAAACCCACAACATAGGTTTTGCTGACTTTCTTTTGGCTTGTCTGTATTCTTGTTCTAAAGTTTGTTTCATCTATTTGAATTTGTAAAGTTTTAACGTTAAAAGTTATAGGTTATATGTTAAAATCGTAAATCAAAAATCCTATATCGTAAACTGCATATCGTAATTCAGGTTTTTTAATGTAAAAATTTATCCACTACATAAATAACCTGAATCAATGTAATGTACAAAACGCTTGATAGCATTAATTGACGTGCTTCCTTGTCTGTTTGGTTTTTATACAATTTAACCGCATAAAACAACATCACGCCGCCCAACAAAGCGACAATGACTGCTGTGACCGGATAAATATAAAAATTTCCTGTCAACTTTAGCACAGGAATCACAGAAACTATAATCAGGCAAACGGTATAAATGATAATTTGCACCACTGCTTTTTTATTTTTTTGACCCATAGGCATCAAATTAAATCCGGCTTTTTTGTATTCATCATACTGAAGCCAGGCAATAGCCCAAAAATGAGGAAATTGCCAAAAAAACTGAATTAAAAACAGCATTCCCGGTTCAATGGAAAAATCATCGGTTGCAGCAACCCAGCCCAACATAAAAGGAATGGCTCCTGGTATGGCGCCAACAAAAACTGCCAAAGGCGTTACTGATTTTAATGGTGTGTATATACTTGTGTATAAAAATATAGAGATGGCACCAAACAAAGCGCTTTTCGGATTGATGCTGTACAAAATGGCCAAACCTAAAATGGTAAAGGAAACTGCAATAACCATAGCCATAGAAACATGCATTCTATTGGTAGGCAAAGGACGGTTCATAGTACGTTTCATTAAAGCATCGGTATCTTTTTCAATAATTTGGTTGAAGGCGTTTGAAGCTCCAACCATTAAATAGCCTCCAATAGCCAATAAAATTAGGATTGAAATCTGAATTTTTTCTACAGCCAATAAATAGCCGGCCAATGATGAAAAAACCACACTCAATGACAAACCAACCTTTGTTAACTGCTTAAAATCATGAAATACTGCTGATAAATTCACCTTTTGCGGAATGTATTTTGAGGTTATTTGCATTAAATTTGTTTAAAATAGTGCAAATTTAATTTATTATTACATAATTACAACCTTAAAACAAGCGGATTAAAAAAATCTTTTAAATAAATTAGAAATTATCTTTGCAGTTAATAGAAATGTTTTAAATTTGCCCACTCATTTAAGCAATTAAATGAACGTTCTTAAAAATATTTGCGAAAGTAGCTCAGGGGTAGAGCACCACCTTGCCAAGGTGGGGGTCGCGGGTTCAAATCCCGTCTTTCGCTCTGAAATTTAAAAATACCAATGCAGGAGTGGTGGAATTGGTAGACACGCTGGACTTAAAATCCAGTGAGCTGTAAGGCTCGTGCGGGTTCAAGTCCCGCCTCTTGTACGAAAAAAGCTGAAACGATTTGTTTCGGCTTTTTTTATTTTCAAAAGATTTAACTGTACAAGACATTTTAGATTTTCTGGTCAATTTAAAATTTGCAAAAAAGTGTTCTGTTTTTTAGATTGATTTGTTATACAAATATTTAATTCAGTTTAGTTTAAAATGAGGACAGTACATAAAAATAACCAGAGACTATCTAGGGATTAAATAAACTTAAAATTAAAGTTTCATACCGTTTACTTTGTTATTTTTGCAAAATACTTATTTTAAAATGCCATTAAAAGCAAAACAACGCGCTGCCTTAAGTACCTATTTCTTTTTATCGGGTTTATGCTTTGCAACTTGGGCTTCTCGAATTCCAACAATAAAAGATTTTTTCAATTTCAATGAAGCGCAATTAGGTACGGTTTTACTTTCAATGCCCGTTAGTTCACTTATTGGATTGCCAATTTCAGGTTGGCTTGTTTCAAAATTCGACAGTCGTAAGCCTTTGATTGTTGCAATACTGTTTTTGTCAATGGCTCTAACCTTTATCGGTTTTGCAAACACCCCATTTTTACTCGTTGTTGCGCTTAGTTTATATTCTTTTAGTGCGCGTATTTTGTATATTTCAATGAATACCCAATCCATTACCATTCAAAAAAAATATAGAAAAAAGATTGTGGGTTCTTTTCATGGGCTTTGGAGTACTGGTGGATTATTAGGGGTTGTTTTATCAACCATTATGGTAAAATACAATGTGCCATTACAAGTACATTTAGCTACAATCGCCGTATTTATAGCAGTTATTTCCTTAATGATATTCTCCTATACACTTAAGAATGATAAATCAACTTTTGGCAATAAATTAATTTTTGGAAAACCAGATCCTTTTATATTTTATTTAGGACTACTGGTCTTTTTTGCAGCAATTTGTGAAGGAGGAATGTTCGACTGGAGCGGCGTTTATTTCAAAGAAGTAATAAATGAACCTATATTTACCTATGGATATTTATTATTTACGGCAGCTATGGCTTTTTCCAGGTTTTATTCAGATAGATTGGTGGAGGTAATCGGTTTGGAAAAAATATATATTTTTAGTTCTCTATTAATTGCTATCGGCATTTTATTGGCAATAACATTCCCTTATTTCTATCCGGCATTAATCGGCTTTAGCTTGGTTGGGCTTGGAACTGCTGCTATTTTTCCAATGACATTTATGCTTGCTGGGACATCAAAAAAATATTCACCCGGAATGGCGATTTCAATTATATCAACCTACGCAACAGTAGGAATGCTTATTGGGCCGCCATTGGTAGGTTATGTGGCCCATGCGTTTGGATTAAAAAATGCCTTTTATATTTTTGTAGTTGCGGGGTTGGTATTTATTCCTTTATCACAATTTTTCTTTAGACTTCAGAAAAAAAATTAACACAAAAATTGACTTCTTTTTTTAATTGATTGATGATTAAGAGGGCGGTTTTGAAAAATACTGCTACGAAAAAGTAAAGTTAGTATGTTCTATATCTTAAAGTAAATATTTCGAAAATTGGAACTGCCTAAATGAAGCAGCAACAAATTAAATGATTAATAAATAAATGGGATTTTGACCTAAAAAAATGAATTTTAGCAGAAAATAATGGTATTTAACTTTAAAAGAAAGTCAATGACAGCTATTTATATGACTATTTAAAATCATATTATTCTGTAACTATTCTATACCTATTGAATAAAAAAAGGCTTTCAATTTCTTGAAAGCCTAATGTTTACTAGTAGCGGGGACTGGACTCGAACCAGCGACCTTCGGGTTATGAGCCCGACGAGCTACCTGCTGCTCTACCCCGCGATTTGGATTGCAAAGATACATCTTTTTTTAAAAAAGCAATAAGTTTTTTAAAATTAAAATTTATTAAGGTTACCTTTGCATTTTATATCTTGAAAATGAAGCACAAAGCAGGTTTTGTAAATATTATTGGGAATCCTAATGTGGGTAAATCTACATTAATGAATGCCTTTGTAGGTGAAAAATTATCAATTATCACCTCAAAAGCGCAAACAACGCGCCACAGAATTTTAGGAATTGTAAATGGTGAGGATTTTCAAATCCTTTTTTCGGATACGCCCGGAATCATAAAACCAGCCTATGAGCTTCAAAACTCTATGATGAATTTTGTAAAATCGGCTTTTGAAGATGCCGATGTGCTTATTTATATGGTGGAAATTGGCGAAAAGGAATTAAAGGACGAGGTTTTTTTCGAAAAAATTAAAACAACATCCATCCCGGTGCTTTTGCTAATCAACAAAATAGATATGTCCACTCAGGAAGAAGTGGAAGAAAAAGTTATTTATTGGAAAGAAAAAGTGCCAAATGCTGAAGTTTATGTGATTTCTGCTTTGGAAAAATTTAATGTTGACGGACTTTTTGAACGCATTATTGAATTATTGCCGGAATCGCCCGCTTTTTATCCAAAAGATCAATTGACCGACAAACCGGAGCGCTTTTTTATCAATGAAGCCATTCGCGAAAAAATATTGATGCACTACAAAAAAGAAATTCCTTATTCGGTTGAAGTAGAAACTGAAGAATTTAATGAAAGCGATAAAATCATCAGAATCCGTTCTGTAATTATGGTAGAGCGTGAAACCCAAAAAGGAATCATCATTGGCCATAAAGGCGCGGCTTTAAAACGTGTTGGTGTTGAGGCCCGAAAAGATTTAGAAAAGTTTTTCGACAAACAAATTCATTTGGAATTGTACGTGAAAGTGAATAAAGATTGGAGAAGCGACAAACGCCAGCTTAGACGATTTGGCTATAACGATTAGTTGTTCCTATCCCCAGCCCTTTCCAAAGGAAAGGGAGTTTGATTGTAAACTTAAGTCGTATTTACAACAAACAACGTTTAACATATGACTTTTAACTTTTTAACGTTTTCATCAAAAACCCATGAAGGTCGTCCATTTGTTTGTGGCCTCTTTTTTTTCCTAAACTACCCAAAAAATACATGACAATCCATAGAATTGGCAGGGCAAAAACGATCATTAAAGCAGTTTTATAATCGCTTTTCAAGGTCCATTGTACATAAGCCATGATTGAAAACCCAATAAAAGCAAATGCCATAGCGAAATGGATAAACATAAAAAATGTCCATACCTGCGGTTTTGGACCAAATAATCCTTTAACTATACTCTTGTTTTCTTCAATTTCTTCAATTTCAAGATGTAATTGTGGTGACCAAAAATGATTTTCTTCCGCAGGAATATCAACAACGATGTGTCCGTCAATAACTTTAACGTAATATTTACAAGCTGTATTTTTTACATTGCCTTGAAATTTCGCCAGCAATTCTTGATGACTTTCCTCAAATTCCATTTTAAATCGTGGACGTAAAAGGATATCGCTGTTTTTTTCTTCAATCATAATAAAGTTGTTTTTTTCAGGATTGAAATATACTATTTTTTATTACATGGCTAATTTAGAATTGATAACAACTTAATTTTCAAAATAAAAAAGCGTAATTTTGCAAAAAATTAAAAAACACATGAGTAATATTGTAGCCATTGTAGGAAGGCCTAATGTTGGAAAATCAACATTGTTTAATCGTTTGGTAAAACGAAGAGACGCCATTGTTGATTCTGTAAGTGGTGTTACTCGTGACAGACATTACGGAAAAAGTGATTGGAACGGAAAGGAATTTTCGGTAATTGACACTGGCGGATATGCCATTGGCTCTGGCGATATTTTTGAAGAAGAAATAAGAAAACAGGTTCAGCTGGCAATTGATGAAGCTGATCATATCATATTTGTTGTTGATGTTGAAGAAGGAATTACGCCGATGGATGTTGAAGTTGCCAATATGCTTCGAAAAATAAAAAAGCCGATTTTTATGGCCGTTAACAAAGTTGATAATTCTATGCGCGATGCAGATGCAGTAGAATTTTACAACCTTGGATTGGGTGAATATTACACACTTTCCTCAATTAACGGAAGCGGAACCGGGGAACTTTTGGACGCTGTGGTTGCCGATATGGAGGAAGATGTTGAAGAAGAACATGAATTGCCTCGATTTGCAGTTGTTGGAAGACCTAATGCAGGAAAATCATCTTTTATCAATGCATTGATTGGTGAAGAAAGAAATATTGTAACCGATATTGCTGGAACTACGCGCGATACGGTTGACACAAAATACAATCGTTTTGGTTTTGAATTTAATTTGGTGGATACCGCCGGAATCAGAAAAAAATCCAAAGTTAAAGAAGATTTAGAGTTTTATTCGGTGATGCGCGCCGTAAAAGCCATTGAAGAATGTGATGTTGCCATTTTGATAGTTGATGCCACCCGCGAATTTGAAGGACAGGATGAAAACATTTTTTGGCTGGCAGAAAAAAACAGAAAAGGCATTGTAATCTTAGTTAACAAATGGGATTTGATGGAAAAAGAAACCAATACCATGAAAGATTATGAAGCCAAAATACGACAAGAAATTGCGCCATTTACCGATGTGCCAATCATTTTTATAAGCGCTTTAACAAAACAACGGGTTTTTAAAGCCATTGAAACTGCTGTTGAAGTTTTTGAAAACAGAAAAAAACGTATTCCTACCAGCAAACTTAACGAGGTGATGCTGGATATTCTAAAATCAAGTCCGCCGCCTGCAAATAAGGGGAAATACATTAAAGTTAAATTTTGTACGCAATTGCCTACACCAACGCCACAGTTTGTGTTTTTTGCGAATTTACCGCAATATGTAAAAGATCCTTACAAGCGTTTTGTTGAAAATAAAATGCGCGAAATATTTAATTTTACGGGTGTTCCTGTTGTGGTTTATTTTAGGCAGAAATAGGTTTTTTAGTCGCAAGACGGAAGTTGAAAGTTTGAAAGTCAAAAAATACAGTGTTTTTCTGAAATTTTTTGACATCAAGTCGGTAATAATCCTTTGATTTATTGCCATTTGGATCAATAGTGGTTTTTACTTTATAGTATCAAGCGCAACTGTTTCAATTCTTTTAATTCCTTTTCTGGTCATAATTACCCTGTAGCGTTTAAATTCAATGCCATTTTCTGAATAAAGTTTCTGAATAACATTGATGTGATATGTCTTATTACCAACTCTGTTTATAATTTTTCCCTTTTTCAGTATTGAATATGTTTTTTTAGGATCATCCATTTGGGCAATAAACCGATAAAAATTGATGCGAGTAATATCAACAATGCTTTTTAAACGGTCATCTGAAATTTCTTTGCCGAATTTTTTTGGAAAAATAACAATCTTCTTTTTGTATTGAACAATTTGTTCGCCAAACAAATCATAATCTGCATCAATAAATCTATTTTTAGCGCGGTGTATTTTAACTTTAGGGCCTAGTTTGTTAAAAGGAACAAAGGCGAAATTCTCTTTAATAACTCCGATAATATTATTTTCGGGATCTTTTATTTTTATTTTGTAATCATAAAAAAAAGAGCTTGCCTTGCTTATAAACAACAAACCAATTGATGACTTTATTCTATCCTTTAACATGTAACCCACAACCAATGCAACAAAAAATGGTAAGGTAAAATTTCCATATACCTGTTGGTAGTAAAATGCAATTCCTGTAGAAATAATCATTGCCAAACCTGCCGCTATAGCAAAAACAGATTGTTCAAAAATGGCACCTTCCTTTCTAACATCCCTATTTAAAAACAAAACGCCTTCAATATATTTTTTTAGCTGGCTTCGTTTGTGTAATAATGTTTCATCATAATAATCATCTTCATTTGTAACGTCATAGTTGTTAAATTTTCGATAAGCTTGTTCTTCTTTAATAAATAGTAATATTTCCTTCAATTTTACTTCTTCAACTTTTGAATTTTTATAAAAATCCAATAATTTTATGAGGTAATAATTGATGGTATTACTCATATACTCATCACCATATTTAATTGTTTTTTTTAAATTGTCTTCTAAATTAGAAAGCTCAATTTGCGGAAAAAGAGCTCTATAATACTCTAAAATATTTTTTAGTTTAACCAAATAGTCAGTATCAAAAATGCTATTTTCTGTCGCATACTTGGTGATTAAAGAATTCGTTTCTAATCGGAGGGTGTTGTTCAAAATGGCTCCAAGCATTTTTATGCTCGATTCAAATTCTAAACTGTAATCTTTAGAAATCTTGTCATTGCTAATCTTTTTTACTATTTTGATTAGTTGTTTTAATGGACCTGTTTTTAAATTAATGATATCATCCAAGGTGTATTCGGATGCATCATATCTTATATAAACCTTAACATCATTATAAAATTTAGAATTTGGATAGGTTTGGTTGTTGATATTTAAACCATTTGGGATGAATAAATAGGTTATTGTATCGTAGTTGGTTTTCCTTTTTTTTGAGGTATTTTCATAAATCGATTTTAACTCCAACGAAAAATTATCATGAATTTTTACACTATCCTTAATCATTTTTAAATATTAGAAATTAAAACAAACCGTTTGGCGTTATGTCCAACCATTTAAAATAGGTCATCGCCATAATAATAGAAAGCAGCCAAGCCAATGTTTGCATCGTTATCCCAAACTTAAAAGTATCCGTCCAACTGTAATGGTTTGTTGAATATAATAACAAAGCAGGCTTGCTGTTAAAAGGCAAAACATAAACGTGCTCAATTAAAAAAGCTAGCGGTAATGCCAAACTAATGACTTCAAAACCAAATCGGGTCGCAATTCCAATCGCTATTGGAATAAAAATCATGGCACGCATTGTTTTACTTTGAAAAATCAAAGCGCTATAAATCATTCCAAAAGTCAAAATTAAATACAACACCCAAAATGGCGTATTGTCGCTAATTCCCAATCCGTCAAACATAGAATTAACGGCAATGCTTGGCAAATCGGTAACGTTAAAACCTGCGCCCAATGTATACGCACCGGCTGAAAATAACAATAAATGCCAGGGAATGTCGACCTCATTCCAGGAAACAATGCCAATTTTTGGCATTAAAGCAACAATCGCACCCATAAAAGCAACGGCTGTCGGACTTATGCCGTGATACCTGTCTGTTACCCATAAAGCCAAGATTGAAACAAATATGAAAATGGATTTTATTTCATTGAATGAAACTTTACCCATATTTTTTAATTCTACTCTTAAAGTATCCATTCCTCCTTCAATAGAAGGTTTTCTGTTTTCTTTTTCAATAGGGAAAATAATTTTAGACCCAACAATCCAGCCTAAAATCATTAAAATCATAGCTCCGGGAAAAGCGGCTATCATCCAGTCAGAAAAGAATATATCACTTCCTATGGCGCCCGCAATTAACGAAGCCGCCAACAAATTGGCGCCTGAACCCGTTAAAAATGAACTGGCACCCATATTGATTTGAAATAAATTTTGCAGAATAATGTTTCGGCCAAAATTATTTCTATTTCCGTTTGAAGCACCATAAACTGCTGCAATCACCATAAATATTGGCAATAAAATGGCGGCTTTTGCGGTAGTGGCAGAAATAAAAATAGACAACACCAAATTTATGACGATAAAACTTAAAAAGATCGAAGATGCGTTTTTTCCGAATTTTAATATAAACCACAGTGCAAATCTTTTTGCAACACCCGTTACAACCAGCATACTTGCCAAAACAAACGACAAAATATTTAACCACATTACCTCGTGTCCCAATTGGGCATAAGCAACTTTTTCGGGTAAAACACCGGTTAAAACCAATGCGATAATTAAAATTAAAGACGTTAAATAATTGGGGATTGCCTCGGTAATCCACAAAATAAGGGAAGCCACAAAAATAGCCAACATCGCTCTGTTTGAATGAACAAAATCGACCAAACCAATTTCATTAAAATTTTTAAGCGCACTTTTGCTTAAACTTTCTACTTCAAATTGTTTCAAAAACGGAATCTCAAAAACAAACATGATGAGTATATATGAAATAATGGCCAAAGGTCCACCAAGGATTGCGAATACTTTTTCTACCTTAGTCAATTTCCGAACAGGAAGTTTTTCCATTCGGTAATTACTCATATCTAATACATTCTTATACATAATTTTTATAGCTAAAAAGTTTAAAAACCCT
>CAMDPE010000043.1 GCA_945903795.1 Lutibacter flavus
AAACATGAAGTTCAGCTAAAAGATGGTGAAATTACCATGTTGCACAATGCTGCTGTATCATTTAATAACAATCAACGTCCCGACGCTCTAAAAATAACAGGGAATGCCGATCAATTATATATTAGTTATCCTGCCAACATTATAACCGCTGAAATGCCCGATATGACAGCAGGCCTAATCTTAAAAGACAGTTTAGCTGATTTTAGCCGTATGCGTTTATACCAACCGGAAGGATCTGGAATTGCCGTGTCTTTGACTAAAGTAACTAAAAACACGATTATAAAATATATTAAAAGTGAAGTTGAACAAAACGGTCCGGAAGCTTTAATTTTGGATGTTACTTACAATGGAAAATCAAAAGAAGTCACAGTTTTGGGCGGACCTGGATATGTCGAAAGTTTTGTGGATGTTCCTTTAGAAGATGCGAATTTAAAATTGGCCTATGGTTCAAAAAAAATCACTCTGCCATTTTCTTTACAACTTAATAAATTTGAACTCGATCGCTATGCAGGTTCTATGAGCCCATCATCTTACGCCAGTGAGGTAACTTTAATAGACCAACGAAAAGGCATTAAATTTAACCATCGAATTTTTATGAACAATGTGCTGGATTATGATGGCTATCGATTTTTTCAATCGTCTTATGATCAGGATGAAAAAGGAACAGTGTTGTCTGTAAATCACGATTATTGGGGAACCTGGATTACTTATTTGGGTTATGCCTTAATGATTATAGGTTTTGTTTGGACCTTGTTTAACAAAAATTCACGGTATTGGGATTTAATGGGTAAAATAAAACTGCTTCGGGAGCAAAGAAAAGCCTTAACAATATTGGTTCTAATGCTTGTAAGCACTTCTGGGCTTTTTGCACAGCTGCAAGAGCCTCATAGCCGCGAGCATCAAGTAAACCCTTGGGCTGTAAGTGCTGAACATGCAGATAAATTTGGAGAAGTGATCGTTCAAACTTATGAAGGCAGATTTGCACCAGTGCACACATTAGCGGTTGACGTAATGCATAAAATTTCAAGAAAGGATAAATTTGAAATTCCGGGAAGAGGTAAAATGACTTCCATTCAGGTATTTTTGGATTTGCCTTTGAATGCAGAATTCTGGAAAAACCAGAAAATTATTTATGTAAGCGAAAATGCGGTAACCGATCTTATAGGCGTTACAGGAAAATATGCATCGTTTAATCAGTTTTTTGATGAAAAAGGACAATATAGATTGCAATCATTTGCTGAAATAGCTTTTAGAAAACCAGATGCCGAACGCAATAAATTTGACAAGGAAATTATCAAAGTGAATGAGCGCCTGGAAGTATTTATGATGACCTTTCAAGGCAATATGCTGGATATTTTTCCTGTTCAAAACTCAGAAAATAACAAATGGGTAAGTTGGGATGATGAATTGGCACAACAGGAATTAACTGGCAGCCTAAGAATAATTAATGACGATTTACAATTGCCGGTATTGAATTACAGCAATATTATGCGCGCTTATTTTATGGAAATCATCAATGCTACCAAAACCGGTGATTATAAAAGGGCAGATAAATTATTGGGCTATATTAAATCAATTCAGAGACAAAGTTCTGCCTCAGAAATTATTCCTACAGAAGCAAAAATCAAAAGTGAAATTAGCTACAACAAGTCTAATATATTTATCAATCTAAAAAATGTGTATGGGTTGTTAAGTATATTGCTTTTATTTCTTTCCTTTATTGACAATCTTCGATCCAAAAAAAGTAAAATATTAACGTGGTCTTTAAATATTTGTATTGTAGTATTGGCCGTGGCTTTTATGTACCACACTTATGGAATGGGAATGCGATGGTACTTGTCTGGACACGCACCTTGGAGCAATGGTTATGAAGCTTTAATTTTGGTTTCTTGGGCAAGTTTATTGGCTGGTTTCAGTTTTATGCGCTCTTCAAAAATCACCTTGGCGGCAACCTCATTATTGGCATTTTTTACTTTAATGACAGCCAGTCACAGCAGTTATGATCCGCAACTAACCAATCTTCAGCCTGTATTGAAATCGTTTTGGTTAATCATTCACGTGGCCACTTTAACCATCAGTTACGGATTTTTAGGTCTGGGGTTTGTTTTAGGTTTTTTTAATATGGGAATTTATTTATTTAAAACACCAAAAAATGCAAAACGCCTTTCTTTAATTACCAGAGAATTAACCTATATTAATGAAATGAATTTAACCATCGGTCTTTTCTTAGCAACTGTTGGTACTTTTCTTGGCGGTGTTTGGGCCAATGAATCTTGGGGACGTTATTGGGGCTGGGATTCAAAAGAAACCTGGGCGCTTGTAATTACTATTGTGTATACTATTATTTTGCACCTAAGGCTGGCGCCAAAAATTAAAGGAGAATTTATTTTTAATGTGGCTTCTATCTTCGGATTTGGATCTGTATTAATGACTTTTATTGGGGTGAATTATTACTTTACCAAAGGAATGCACTCTTACGGAAGTGGAGAAGCTCCAATTTTTCCAATGTGGGCCTGGATTGCTATTTTTGCTGTTATAGGTTTGGTTGTGATTGCTGGTTTAAAAGAAAGAAGCAACAAAAAGCACAATGCAGAATAATTTTTAGCAACACTTTCATAATAATTAAAAACCTTGTTCAAGTTGATTGAGCAAGGTTTTTAATTTTAAAATTATTCGCAAAACTTAAGAATAAGTCGAGAACAAATCGTTTTTAGCAACATATTTAATTATATTAATTGATAACAAAGTTATAAATTTGTTGTCAACGAACATTTTTTAAATTCAATATTACTTATGCGAATATCAATCACATCTCTGCTTTTCTCGCTTTTTACAATACTTATTTTTTCACAAAACAAACCCGCTTACAAATTATACAATGTTAATGGAAGTATAGTTTCCTATCAAAAAATGATCAAGAAAATGAGTAAGGCCGATGTTGTTTTGTTTGGAGAACACCATACAAATCCTATTGTTCACTGGCTGCAAATGGAAGCGACCTCTGATTTAAGTGCCAATAGAAAACTAACTATGGGTGCAGAAATGTTTGAGGCCGATAATCAACTTCAGCTAAATGATTATTTATCAGATAAAATTACCCAAAAAGCGTTTGATACTGTCGCTAGATTGTGGAAAAATTATCCAACTGATTATAAACCATTGGTGGATTTTGCAAAAAAGAATAAGTTGAAATTCATTGCAACCAACATTCCAAGAAGTTTTGCGAGTAAAGTATATAAATACGGATTTGAAAGCTTGGATTCGCTTACTGTAGAAGAAAATACATGGATAGCGCCATTACCCATAAAATACGACGCCAATTTACCTGGATATTTAAAAATAATGGAAATGGCAGAAGGCCACGGCGGCGATAATTTACCAAAATCTCAAGCAGTTAAAGACGCCACAATGGCACATTTTATTCTTAAAAACATGGAGAATGACAAGTTGTTTATTCACTATAACGGTTCTTACCATTCCGATGATTTTGATGGAATTTATTGGTATTTGAAACAAGGAAATCCGAGCTTAAAAATTGTAACAGTGAGTGTTGTTGAGGCTGATAATGTAAAAAAGTTTGACAAAGAAGAAAAAGGGAAAGCCGACTTTATTATCGTTGTGCCTTTAACAATGACAAAAACAAATTAACAATATCTTTTTAACCTATTATAAATGCATCAAAAATGAAAAAACTAACCACTTTCTTTTGTTTTTCATTCCTTTTCATTGGAATTAATGCCCAAAACACTTTAGTTAAAAATGTGCCTTTCACAAATATAGGACCTTCAATTATGAGTGGTCGCGTTGTTGATATTGACGTGAATCCAAACCAGCCAACCGAATTTTATGTGGCTTATGCTTCCGGCGGATTGTGGTACACAAATAATAACGGCACTTCATTTACCTCGGTTGCCGATAATGCGCCAACACAAAATATGGGCGATATTGCGGTTGACTGGAACAATGGAACCATATGGATCGGAACCGGCGAAAGCAATTCTTCGCGTTCATCTTATTCTGGAATTGGCATATTGAAAAGTACTGATAAAGGCAAAACCTGGATGAATGTTGGTCTAGCCGATTCGCAACATATTGGCAGAATTGTCATCAATAAAAACAATCCGGAAGAGGTTGTTGTTGGCGCAATTGGTCATTTATACACACCAAATGCCGAACGTGGTATTTTCAAAACCTTTGATGGCGGAAAAACCTGGAAAAACGTGTTATTTATCAATGAAAATACAGGAATTATTGACATTAGCGCCTCACCAACAAACGATAATATTTTATATGCCGCTTCTTGGGAACGGGAAAGAAAAGCCTGGGATTTTGATGGCGACGGAGAAAATTCGGCTATTTATAAAAGCAGTGATGCGGGTTCAACCTGGACTAAATTAACCGACGAAAAAAGTGGTTTTCCAACAGGAAGCGGCGTTGGCCGAATTGGGTTGGCAACTTTTAATGATTCGGTTGTTTATGCATTGCTCGATAATCAATACAGAAGGCCTGAAGTGAAAAAAGAAGTAGGGGAAGGTTTGAAAAAAGATGATTTTGAAAAAATGAGTGCAGAGGAATTTTTAAAATTGGACGATAAAAAATTGGACACTTATTTAAAAGACAACGATTTCGATAAAAAATATACTTCAGAAAGTGTTAAATTGTTGGTTAAAAAGGGAAAAATTAAGCCAAGTGATTTGAAAACTTATTTAGAAGATGCAAATTTTGTATTATTGAATTCTGAAGTTATTGGCGCCGAAGTTTACAAATCGGAAGACGGTGGAAAAACCTGGAAAAAAACGCACGAAAATTATTTAGATGATGTTTATAGCTCTTATGGCTATTATTTTGGCATTATGGCGGTAAATACGTCAAACGAAAATAAAATTTACATTGGCGGCGTTCCACTTTTAAAATCTGATGATGGCGGGAAAACATTTACTTCCATGGATCAGGAAAATCTCCATGCAGATCATCAGGCATTGTGGGTAAATTCAAAATTAAACGGACATATCGTTAACGGAAACGACGGCGGTGTTAACATTACTTATGATGACGGCAAAAACTGGATCAAAAATAACGATCCCGCAGTTGGTCAGTTTTATTATGTAAATGTCGACAATCAGAAACCTTATAATGTTTATGGCGGTTTGCAGGACAATGGCGTTTGGTACGGCCCAAGTGATTACAAGGCTTCAAAAAGATGGCAAGCCAGCGGCGATTATCCTTATAAAAGTATTGGTGGCGGCGACGGAATGCAGGTTCAAATTGACAACAGAGACAACAATATTATGTATGCAGGTTCCCAATTTGGCTATTATTACAGGGTAAATTTAAAAACTAAAGAGCGCATTTCCATTCATCCAATGCATGAATTAGGTGATTCACCGTATCGTTACAATTGGCAGGCACCCATTTTATTGTCTAAACACAACCAGGATATTTTATATATGGGCGCCAATAAATTGTTGCGCTCTATGAATAAAGGTGCAACTTTTGAAGCAATTTCTGAAGATTTAACCACTGGTGGAAAAAAGGGAAATGTGCCTTTTGGGACCACCACAACCATTTCTGAAAGTCCGTTTCAATTTGGCTATATTTATGTGGGAAGCGATGATGGTTATGTAAATGTCACCACCAACAGCGGCAGCAGCTGGACCAGAATATCAGATAAATTGCCGCAAGAACTTTGGGTTTCTCGCATTGTTGCGTCACAACACGAAAAAGAACGCGTTTATGTTGCTTTAAACGGTTTAAGAAATGATGATTTTAAACCGTATATTTTTTTAAGTGAAAATGGCGGAAGCACCTGGAAAAGCATTAGCGGAAATTTACCGAATTCTCCTGTAAATGTCATAAAAGAAGACCCAAATGAGGAAGGAATTTTATATGCTGGAACCGATAATGGCGTCTATGTAAGTTTTGATAAAGGTGAAAATTGGCAGCCATTTTCTAACGGATTGCCAAATGTGGCGGTTCATGATTTGGTGATTCAACCGGAAGCAAAAGACTTGGTAATTGGCACGCACGGACGTTCAATTTATAAAGCAAATATTGCGGCGTTACAACAATTTAACAACATAAAAGACAAGCCCGTTAGCATTTTTGAAATTCCTGAGGTAAAACATTCACCGCGTTGGGGAAGTGCTTGGAGTCTTTGGGATGAAGTTAATGAGCCTAAAATAAGCATTCCTTTTTATGTTTCAAATGAAGGGACTGTTGAGGTTATCATCACTTCTGAAGACGGCAGCGAACTAAACAGATTTTCAGTTCCCGCAGATAAAGGGTTTAATTTTACCGATTACAATTTGGCTTATGCTGAAAAAGGGAAAACAGCCTATCTGAAAAAATACAAATCAGCCGAAATTAAAAAAGCGAAAAACGAAAAATTCTATTTGATTAAAGGAAAGTATTTTGTTCAAATTGGTGAAGCCAAAAAAGCTTTTGAGGTGAAATAAAAAAATGAAAAAAAGCGTATTTATTATTGTTTTGATTTTTTTGAGCAGTCAAATAAGTGCGCAATCAAATTGGGAGAAATTTTGGAAACTGTCCACAACACATCAAATTTGGGTTGTGACTCATCCGTTTAAAGCAAAAAAAGCTTTAGAAATATCTGTGGAAGCCACAAAGGTTTCCGATTCTGTTGCCAAAACCGATTTGTTGGATAAAGATAATGCCGGCGGACAAGTAGATGCTTTTAGGCACGCCTATTGGACGGCAAGGCTGCAACAGGAAATTGGAAGACGGGCAGCCATTTCTTTGGGTAAAACGCACGAAAGGGACAATTATAAAACGTTTAAAAAGAATTTGACAGAAAATGGCATTTTGCCGGACAATGCTTCAAAAGAAATGGATTTATTCAACAACAATGTTGGATTGCGTTTTACACAAAAAGGAATTCCTTCGTCTAAAAAAGAAATTACCCTAAAAATTGTCAATGCTATTTTAATGGGTGATTTAAAAGTGATTAAAAAGGACACAATGGGAAATTATATAACTTGCGACGGAGCATTGATACTTTCGGCAGCATTGGGAAATTCCTGGCAAAACAAAAAGTGTTTAATCGCTTCAAACAAATAAAAGATTGAATAATTTAAAAGCAAAACGCCCAATTTTATTGGGCGTTTTGCTTGTTTAATATTTTAATTCCTCAAAATCTTTGAAAGGGGAAAGGTTCAATTTCTCCACGGCATTTTTGTAATTTACCCAATCGGTTTTGTAGAATGCATTAATATCGGCAATGACCTTGCTCACTTTTTCATCGGCATTTTTCACCAAGGTAAGTTCAGTTTTTCCTGGTTCTTCCAATAAGTCATCTATGTAATTGGCGGCAGTGTATAAATAAGAAATGGTGCTTGGAAATTCGGTGGCAGTAATTCCTTGTCGCTTATCTTCCTTGCCCAACATGGCATCTAATAAACCTTCTATTTTTTTTGAAATTTCTGAATGTATGTTTACGGTGTCTTTATTGCTTAGTTTTTCTTTTGCATCTTTATTTTGGGCTTTGATGCGTTTCTGATAATCTTCAACAATTTCTTTTGAAGCCAATAAACGCTGTGTGGCTTCACCGGAAACCCCTTTTTTGGCTTCAAGTTGTTTCAGTAAATCGTACTTGCTTTTTAAAACTCCCAAAGGCATTTCAGCTCTTGGATCAAATTCGACTTTTATGTTTTCTGAGGCTGTTTGGTTTCCGAAATGAATTTTTATGGCGTATGTTCCCGGCAAAACAGTTAGTCCGCTTGGTTCGGCCGCATTTGGTTTTGCTTTAATTCTTGACGGACCGTTTTCCCCTTTTTCATCTAAATTCCAAAAGAATCTGTGGGCACCGTTTTCCTTTGGCGCTTCTGTATAAATGCTTCGAATCAGTTCGTTTTTTTCGTTAAAAGCCTGAAAGAAAATGGAATCGAATTTCACCAAAGGTTTTTCAGATTTAACAGCATCAGCAGTGGCAATAATTTTAGCATCCTTTTTCTTTTTTTCTAAAGTTTCTTCTGATTTTTTGATTTCAGGTCTGTTGATGCTGTAGGTAATCATTGCACCTCGTGGCTTATTTTCGCCATTAAAAATGGCATTGGCGCCAAATCGTGTTCCGGAAGGTTCCTGATTTTGGGTAATATAAGCGGTTGGCGGCGTAAACAAATGTAAAGGTTTGTCTAAAATCACCTTTCCTTCTTTTGACATCGCCCTAAAAGGCCTGATATCATCCAAAACATAAGCAGCTCTTCCAAAAGTGGCAATAATTAAATCGTGTTCTCTGGGATGAATGGCCAAATCCATAGTTGAAACCGTCGGATAATTGCTGATCCACTTCGTCCACGTTTTACCTTCATCCAGACTGATATACAATCCGTTTTCGGTTCCCAAAAAAAGCAAATCTTGAACTTCTAAATCTTGTGCCAAAGAGAGCGAATAGCCAAAAATTTCATCCTTTCCGGCCAACAGGTTTTCCCAAGTTTTTCCGTAATCCCGTGTTCTGAACAAATAAGGTTTAAAATCGAATTGCCTGTAATTGTTAACCACTGCATACGCCTCGCCTTTATTAAATTTTGAGGCTCTTATTTGCGCCACCCAACTTTCTTTTGGCATATCTTTAATGTTTTTGGAAACATTTGTCCAGGTTGTTCCGCTGTCTAAAGTCAGCTGAATATTTCCGTCATCGGTGCCAACCCAAAGCATTTTTTCATCCAAGACACTCGGTTCAATAGCCAAAATTGTACAGTGATTTTCAGCTCCTGTGGCATCCATGGTGATGCCGCCGCTTTCGTGTTGTTTTTGTTTTTCTTTATTATTTGTGGTCAAATCGGGTGAAATGATTTCCCAGGTATGTCCTTTATCTGTGGATTTATGTACAAACTGGCTACCAAAATAAATAGTTTCTTGGTCAGTTGGATTGATGGCAATGGCCGAATTCCAGTTATACCGAAGTTTTAGGTCGGGATTGGGATGTGTAGGTTTTATATTTTTTGTATTTCCAGTAACCCTGTCATACCTTCCAACAGAACCCTGTTGCGACATTGCGTAGCCATAACGCGAATCTTTTGGGTCGGGAATCGCATCAAAACCATCGCCAAACATAATTTCCTGCCAATAGGAATTTCTGATTCCCTGTGATTTTAATACATAAGCTGGGCCGACCCATGAGCCGTTATCCTGCATTCCGCCATAAACGTTGTAAGGAAATTCCATATCTACATTGATATGGTAAAATTGTGCAATCGGCAAGTTTTCGGCAAAGCGCCAGGTTTTTCCGCGATCTCGGGTAATGTACAAACCGCCGTCATTTCCGTCCATCATAAAATTTGGTTTTGTAGGATGAATATACCAGGCGTGGTGATCGGGATGCACACCTGCCGCAGATCCGTAAGCAGGCATTAATTGCTGAAACGATTTTCCGCCGTCTTCACTTACGTTCACATAGGTGAAAAGGGAATAAATTCTGTTTTCATTTAAGGGATCTACAAAAATATCCGCATAATAAAAAGGACGGTTTCCAATGCCGTCGGCACCTCTTCCGCTCGATTGGTCATTCACCATTTCCCATTTAAAGCCACCGTCAACAGATTTGTACAGCGCGTTTTTTTTCGCTTCAATTAAAGCATATACAAATTTTGGGTTGCTTGGAGCAATTGCCAAACCGATTCTACCCAAATTTCCTTCGGGCAATCCATCTTTGTCTGTTAATTTTTTCCAGTTTTCACCGCCGTCGTAAGTAATGTATAAACCAGAGCCTTCACCACCCGAATTAAAAGTCCAAGGTTTGCGTTCGTGTTCCCACATTGCGGCGATTAATTTGTTTGGATTGCCTGGGTCAACCACTAAATCTGCACAACCGGTTTTGTTGTTCACAAACAGCGACTTTGTCCAAGTTTTTCCGCCATCTGTAGTTTTAAAAACCCCGCGTTCAGGATGTTCTCCCCACGGTGAGCCTATTGCGCCAACATAAACCGTATTCGGATTGTCTTTATCAACAATGATTTTATGAATATTTCTGGTTTTTTCCAAACCCATCAATTTCCATGTTTTCCCGGCATCTAAACTTTTGTAGATGCCATATCCGCCATTTAAACTGTTTCTCGGATTTCCTTCTCCGGTTCCCGCCCAAATCACATCAGGATTGCTTTGTTGAACAGCAACCGCACCAATTGATGCCACGGCTTCATGATCGAAAATTGGCATCCAGTCAATGCCGCCGCTTTCAGATTTCCATAAACCGCCAGAAGCGGTGCCTACATAAATAATATCGGGATTGTTGGTTACCGCATCAATGGAGGTGACCCTTCCGCTCATTCCTGCCGGACCAATGGAGCGTGTTTTTATATTTTCAAATTTCTTGGTGTCAAATTGCTGTGCGCTTAAAGTCAGTGAAATCAAAAAAAGCAGAAAAGCGATTTTTTTCATAAGAATATAGTTTGGTTAAGTCTATGATTATACGAAGTTATCATTTTTTAAATTATTTCTCCTTATAATCATTCTAAATAAAGATTCATTTTCAAATTAAGTTTCCATATGTTTTCATACAAAAAATGAAATAGTATCTTTGTTACTTTCTAAAAATTTATTTAAAAAATGAGCGGATTTTTATCTTCATCAATCGCAAGGAAAGTAGCGATGGCTTTATCTGCACTTTTCCTTATTATTTTCTTACTTATTCACGTAACGGTAAACATAACTTCATTATTCAGTGAAAATGTATTTAATGAATTGTCTCATTTTATGGGAACTAATTTTTTAGTGCAGTTTTTAATGCAACCCATTTTAATTTTTGGCGTTGTTTTTCACTTTGTAATGGGATTTGTTTTAGAGTTAAAGAATAAAAAATCAAGAAGTGTTAAATATGTAAAATACAATGGCGCAGCAAATGCCTCTTGGATGTCAAGAAATATGGCAATCAGCGGTATGGCAATTTTAGCCTTTCTTGTATTGCACTTTATTGATTTTTGGATTCCCGAAATGAACCACAAATACATCGAGTTTTTACCGGAAGATCCAACAAGGTATTTTGCGGAACTGCAACACAAATTCACCAACCCTTTAAGAGTTGGCGCTTATGTAATTGCCTTTGTATTGTTGGCACTGCACTTATTACATGGTTTTCAATCAGCGTTTCAATCGGTTGGTTTAAATAAATACACAAAATGTGTAAAGACATTGGGTAAAATTTACGCAATCGCCATTCCTTCAGGATTTATTATCATCGCATTTTTTCACTATTTTAACCATTAATCTTATAAAATTATGACGACTTTAAATTCAAGAATACCAGAAGGTCCAATAAAAGATAAATGGACATTATATAAAGACAAAATAAACTTGGTGAACCCGGCCAACAAACGTAATATAGATATTATTGTTATTGGAACAGGTTTGGCAGGTGGCTCTGCTGCCGCTACTTTGGCCGAATTAGGTTATAGCGTAAAAGCATTTGCTTACCAAGATTCTCCACGTCGCGCGCACTCAATTGCTGCACAAGGTGGAATCAATGCTTCAAAAAATTATATGGGTGATGGTGATTCAAACTATCGCTTATTTTATGATACCGTAAAAGGTGGTGACTATCGTTCTCGTGAAGCGAATGTGTATCGTTTGGCTGAGGTTTCAGGAAATATTATCGACCAATGTGTGGCGCAAGGTGTACCTTTTGCGCGTGATTATGGCGGATTGTTAGACAACCGTTCATTTGGTGGTGTGTTGGTTTCCCGTACTTTTTATGCGAAAGGACAAACTGGCCAACAACTATTATTGGGTGCTTATTCAGCAATGAATCGTCAAATTGCTCGCGGAAAAATAGAAATGTTTAACCGTCATGAAATGCTTGACGTAGTGAAAATTGACGGAAAAGCAAGAGGCATAATAGCCCGTAATTTAATTACCGGTGAAATTGAACGTCATTCTGCCCATGCAGTTGTTATTGCAACGGGTGGCTACGGAAACGTTTATTTCTTATCAACCAACGCAATGGGATCTAACGCAACCGCTGCCTGGAAAATTCATAAAAAAGGTGCTTTTTTCGCAAATCCTTGTTTCACGCAAATTCATCCAACTTGTATTCCAAGATCTGGTGATTATCAGTCAAAATTAACGTTGATGTCTGAATCATTGAGAAATGATGGCCGAATTTGGGTTCCTGCAAAATTAGAAGATGCAAAAGCCATTCAACAAAAGAAATTAAAACCAATTCAAATTGCTGAAGAAAACAGGGATTATTTCTTAGAAAGAAGATATCCTGCTTTTGGTAACTTGGTGCCTCGTGATGTGGCTTCAAGAGCAGCAAAAGAACGTTGTGATGCCGGTTTTGGCGTAAACGCAACAGGTGAAGCCGTTTATTTGGATTTTGCTACAGCCATAAAACGTTATGGAACAGAGCAAGCTAAAATTCATAATATAAATAATCCTTCAACAGAGAAAATTACACAATTAGGAGAAGCCGTTATTGAAGAAAAATACGGAAACTTATTCCAGATGTATGAGAAAATCATTGATGAAAATCCATACAAAACACCAATGATGATTTATCCGGCTACGCATTATACCATGGGTGGTGTTTGGGTTGATTATAATTTAATGACTACCGTTCCTGGTTTGTACTGTATTGGAGAAGCAAATTTCTCTGATCACGGCGCAAACAGATTGGGTGCTTCTGCCTTAATGCAAGGATTGGCCGATGGTTATTTTGTATTGCCTTATACCATTGGCGATTATTTGGCTGATGATATCAGAACCGGAAAAATTAGAACGGATTCACCTGAATTTGATGAAGCTGAAAAATCGGTTAAAAGTCAGTTAGAATTCTTTATCAACAACAAAGGAACACATACTGTCGATTATTATCATAAGAGATTGGGTCAGGTAATGTGGGATAAAGTTGGTATGGCCCGAAATGAAAAAGGGTTAAAAGAAGCCATCATAGAGATTCAGGAAATTAGGGAAGATTTCTGGAAAAATGTAAAAGTTCCGGGAAGTTTAAACGAATTTAACCAAGAGCTTGAAAAAGCTGGCAGGGTTGCCGATTTCTTAGAATTAGGTGAATTGTTTGCAAAAGATGCTTTGGAACGTGAAGAATCTTGTGGAGGTCATTTCCGTGAAGAACATATTACGGATGACGGTGAAGCAAAAAGAGATGATGTTAATTTCGCGTATGTTGCCGCTTGGGAATATACAGGAAAACCTAGTGAGGCTATTTTGCATAAAGAAGAATTACAATTTAAAGATATCGAATTAAAAACTCGTTCATACAAATAAAAAGACATTATGAATTTAACGTTAAAAATTTGGAGACAAAAAGGACCACAAGACAAAGGTCGAATGGTCGAATATAAAGTAACTGATATTTCAGAACATATGTCATTTTTGGAAATGATGGACGTTTTAAATGAAAGTCTGGTTGCAAAAGATGAAGAACCGATAGCTTTTGATCACGACTGCAGAGAAGGTATTTGCGGAATGTGTTCGTTGCAAATTAATGGTGAAGCGCACGGACCGGACAGAGGAATTACTACTTGCCAGTTGCACATGCGTATGTTTAAAGATGGTGATACTATTTTTATAGAACCTTTCAGGGCAAATGCTTTTCCGGTAATTAAGGATTTAGTGGTTGACCGTATGGCTTTTGAGCGCATACAACAAGCTGGTGGTTATATTTCGGTAAACACATCGGGAAATACCCAAGATGCAAATTCAATTCCAATTTCAAAACAAAATGCAGATTTATCTATGGATGCTGCTTCTTGTATTGGTTGCGGAGCCTGTGTTGCCAGTTGTAAAAACTCAAGCGCTATGTTGTTTGTTGCAGCCAAAGTATCACAATATGCTTTGTTGCCTCAAGGAAAAATTGAGGCAAAAGACCGTGTTAAAAATATGGTGATGCAAATGGATTTGGAAGGATTTGGTAACTGTACCAATACAGGAGCTTGCGAAATCGAATGTCCGAAAGGAATATCAATTGAAAATATTGCCCGTTTAAATCGTGAATATTTAGCGGCAACTATTTAGCATAAATCAAACTTTAATTTTTAAATAAAAACCCAAAAGAACCTTCTTTTGGGTTTTTTAATGGAGGATTAAATAAACAATGCCGGCGATTATAAAAATGACGATAATGATTAAATATTGCCAAACATCGGTTAAATAAGGCGCGTACGTTTTCCAAAAGTTTTTAAAATAGTTCATCTTTAAAATTTGAATTTGCAAGTTGGTTAAATTTTTAGAAGATTCAATAAAATAACAGTAATTTTTATTTTGAAGAAAATAAATATATTGTCTAAAAAAGGTAATTAATTATTGTTTAACGATAATTATTAATTATATTAGCTTCATAAAAAAGTTTATTATGAGAAAGCTAATTATTTTAAAATCGATTGTTGATTTATTTTGGATTTTATCCTTACCAATTGTTCCTATTATCCTCATTTTTATTCCTATTAGCTTTATTGCTGCTGATTTTAATTATTTTCCTTTCAAAATAAATGGAGTTGAGATTGAAACTTTCGATTTGGGGACGAAAATTATTTTAACAGTTATGCTGCTTTCGTATTTACTGTTAATTTATTGCATTTATCTTTTTAGAAAAATACTAACTTGTTTTATACGGGTTAAAATATTTGATGAAGCGGTTATTACTAACTTTAATAAAATCGGGAATCTATTGGTGTTATCTTCCTTTTTAATTGGAATTCCTTCTATTTTATACAAAATATATTATACTGAAAATATCAGGTTTGAGTTGGGTATTAGTCCTTTTATTTTTTTACTTTGTTTAGGTTTTTTCTTTATGATTTTAAGTGAAATATTTAAAATATCAAGAAATATGAAAGAAGAAAATGAATTAACCATATAGCCATGCCAATCATCGTAAATTTAGATATTATGCTTGCCACCAGAAAAATGAGAAGCAAAGATTTGGCTGAAAAAATTGGAATTACCACAGCCAATCTTTCTGTTTTAAAGTCGGGAAAAGCCAAAGCCATCCGTTTTTCTACTTTAGAAGCAATATGTGAAGCACTGGATTGCCAGCCATCTGACATATTGGAATTTTCACCAGAAGTTTAATTTTAGTAACTTTAAAAGATTAAATAAATCAACAATAAAATATGCCCAACTTTAAAGTTCCTGTAACTTCAAAACTTCCCGCTGTTAAAACCAGTATTTTTAGCATCATGAGCGGTTTGGCGGCCGAAGAAAATGCGCTGAACTTATCACAAGGATTTCCAAATTTTGAAAGTGATTTAAAACTGATCGACTTGGTGAATAAAGCGATGGTTAACGATAAAAATCAGTATGCGCCAATGCCAGGAATTTTAAGTTTGAGAGAAGTCATTGCTGAAAAAATGTTTAATTTATATGGCGTTGCCTACAATCCGGAAACGGAAATAACCATTACGGCCGGCGCTACCCAGGCAATTTTTACGGTCATTGCGGCTGCCGTTCATAAAGATGATGAAGTTATTATTTTTAAACCGGCATACGATTGTTACGAGCCAACCATCGAACTTTTTGGCGGAAAAGCAATTTCGGTTCAATTAAATCCGGAAGATTTCAGCATTGACTGGCAAAAAGTGAAAGGATTGATTACGGATAAAACCAAGATGGTCATCATCAATTCTCCGCACAATCCTTCCGGCAGAATTTTGTCAAAAAGCGATATGCAGCAATTGGAAGCGTTGTTGAAAAACACCAACATTTTATTGCTGAGCGATGAGGTTTATGAGCACATTATTTTTGACGGCGAAAAACACCAATCGGCAGCCTTGTTTCCTGCATTGGCCGAAAGGGCTTTTATTGTGGCTTCCTTCGGAAAAACATTTCACAATACAGGATGGAAAGTGGGTTATTGCGTGGCGCCATCGTATTTAACAGAAGAATTTAGAAAAGTGCATCAATTTAATGTGTTTAGCGTAAATCATCCCGCACAGGTTGCACTGGCCGAATATTTAAAAAATCCCAATCATTATTTGGAGTTGGGCGGTTTTTATCAGCAAAAAAGAGATTTGTTTTTAAGTCTGCTGAAAGATTCCCGCTTCAAT
Organism: Lutibacter flavus; assembly: GCA_945903795.1. Taxonomy (GTDB): domain Bacteria; phylum Bacteroidota; class Bacteroidia; order Flavobacteriales; family Flavobacteriaceae; genus Lutibacter; species Lutibacter flavus_A. The sequence continues at coordinate 16,017 of CAMDPE010000043.1, forward strand.
TTCAAGCCTTCAAAAGGAACGTATTTCCAGTTGTTGAACTTTTCGAAAATAACAGAGGAAAGCGATGTTGATTTTGCCATTAAATTGACCAAAGAAAAGAAAATTGCTTCCATACCAATTTCGGTATTCAATGAAGCCGGTTTAGACACCAAAGTACTGCGTTTTTGCTTTGCAAAAACAGATGAAACCTTAAAAAAAGCAGCAGAAATATTATGCAACATTTAAAAATAGCAATCCTGCAAGCCGATTTGGTTTGGCAAAATTCAGCAGAAAATCTGAAAAACTTTTCTGAAAAGATTCATCAAATAAACGAACAGGTCGATTTGATTGTTTTGCCTGAAATGTTTACAACCGGATTTAGTATGCATCCTCAAAAAATTGGGGACACCATGCACGGTGAAACGGTTGCCTGGATGCGAAAAACAGCTTTCGAAAAAAATGCAGCTGTTGTAGGAAGCGTCATTATTTTTGAAAACAACAATTTTTATAACCGATTTTTGTTTGTGCATCCTTCAGGAGAAATCAATTTTTACGACAAGCGGCATTTGTTTACCTTGGCCGGAGAAGATAAAGTGTATGTCGCCGGAAAGGAAAAGTTGATTGTGGAGTACAAAGGCTGGAAAATTTGTCCGCTGGTTTGTTACGATTTGCGTTTCCCGGTTTGGGCGCGCAATACAGAAGACTATGATTTGTTAATTTATGTTGCCAATTGGCCAAAAATAAGAATAGCGGCTTGGGATACTTTGTTAAAAGCGCGCGCCATTGAAAATATGTGCTACACAATTGGCGTAAACCGCGTTGGCTTTGATGCCAATAATTATGAATACAGCGGCCATTCTGCGGCATTTAACTGTTTGGGCGAACAAGTTGCCGAAACTAAAGAATACAAAGAAGAAACTGTTGTTTTTATCCTGGATAAAAATCATAGTTTCGAAATAAGAAATAAGCTTGGTTTTTTAAATGACAGAGATGCTTTTGAAATTAAAAGTTAATAAGTTGAGACCCTGAATTCATTTCAGGGTCTCAACTAATATGGTGAGATGCTGAAACAAGTTCAGCATGACGTTTGTGTATTAAGTCAAAGGATTTAGCCATTTAAACGGATATTTTGTATCGGGAACCACAATACGTTCTGTAATGCGATACATACGTTCAGGCAGTTTCAATAAATATTCCCTTGCTTTTTCGGCTTCATCCGTCAATCCGGTAATTTTATCTATGGCCCAAGTTTCATTCAGTTTTTTAATAATATCCACATAATCGAAACCGGTATAAACGCCTGCGCGTTGCGCCACAGTTGAAAATTGACTGAAAAGTGTTCCTTTTTCTTCAAAAGAATGTCGTAAGTGATAGGCAGGCATCACAATTTTATGTTTCATCATATATTGAAAAGCCAGCATCATTTCACTTGGATCATATGTAAAAATTTGTTTCACAAATTCAGTGTAAGCCAGGTGGTGACGCATTTCATCGCCGGCAATAATTTTAGACATTTTTGCCAATAAAGTATGTCCGTTTTTACGGGCAATTTTCGCTACATTGTTATGGGAAATGTAAGTGGCCAATTCCTGAAAACTGGTATACACAAAATTTTTGTAGGGATCGCGACCGGTGCCAATGTCCATACCATCAGCGATTAAATGTTGGGTGGTAATTTCAACTTCGCGCATATTTACCCGACCCGACATATAGATATATTTGTTCAACACATCGCCGTGTCTATTTTCTTCGCTCGTCCAGGCGCGTATCCATTTTGCCCAGCCGTTATCACCGCCGTTATTGCTGGTTTGCGAAATTCCTTCCACATCAAGCAACCACGATTCGTAGGTTGGCAATGCTTCTTCTGTAATGGTGTCGCCCACCAAAACGGTCCAAAAATCATCATCCAATTCTTTGGAAATTTCTCTGATTTCCTTTATTTCTTCAATAAATTTATCGCTTTGGGAATTTGGAAGGAAATCTGTTGGCTGCCAAATTTTTTCTGGAACTATCAAAAATTTTTCAACAAAAGTGTCGATGCTTTTTTCAAGGGTTAGCATCACTTCTAACCTGATATTTTGTAATGACATATTTTATAATTTAGTAGTAGTTGGCTAAATTACAGCATTTTTAATGGTATTTTCAACCTTTTCAAAAAGATTAACAAATTCTAGGGAATCTGCTT
>CAMDPE010000044.1 GCA_945903795.1 Lutibacter flavus
GGAACATTATAATAATAAAGAGAAAATCGAATCTGCAATAGAAGTTGATGATTATTACAATTCAGAATATGGATATTTGCTAGAAGACCCTAAAAAATAAATTTAAAAGATTACCACCACAATTATGAAATATCCAAAAGATTCAGAAAGAATTAAAGAGGTATGTGAATATTTACATATCACACCTTATACTTTAGCAAAGAATATTGGTTATAAAAGTGTAAGCTCTGTATATCATGTTGAAAAAGGAGAAAACAAATTGACAACGCAAATGGCAAGCAAAATTGTAGATGCGTACCCTCAATTTAACTTTTTATATCTCATTGGAGAGGCAGGCAAAGGTGACTCTTTGATTGCCACAAAGGATGTGTTTTTTTTGCAGGAAAATCTAAAGATGGCTCAATCTGATAGTAAAAGATATAGTAAAGAGTATATTGAACTAAAACAGGATATGTTAAAACTACAGTATGAACTGTCATTGTTACAGTTGGAAATGCAAAAGGTAATTAAATTAATCACTAAGGAATAATTAAAAAGCAAAAAAATGGAAGCAAATTATTTTCAAAATAATGCAATTTTAGTGACGGGGATTAACTCCCAAGATTTTAAGGATATTATGAGGGAGGTTGTAGAAGAAGCAATTCGCTCATTGAAAGCGGATGTCGCTTCATTAAATGGAACTACAACATATACAATTGATGAAGTGGCAATTAGGCTTGGGAAACATAAATCAACCATTTACAGATATTGTGATGCAGGTTTAATAGAGACAGTAAAAATTGGTCAGAGTTATGCAATAACTCACACAAGCCTACAAAATTTTTTAGAAGGAAAAAAAATTTCACATGTTTGAGGACTTGATACTTATAGGTCATTATTAAGTGGCTCACTTCCTATCGAAAACGACTTTGAAACAGGTATGGGGCATAAGATTTGAAATTGAATCAGAAATTTTTTAGCTTTTTAATTTGAATATGATACTTCATAATTGGATGGTGCTTTTTAGAATTACTAACAGTACGTCAATTATTATTTAAGGGAAACTATGGGGAAAACCTTATGTAACAACATAAAAAAAACTAGCAAACATAATGTATTTGCTAGTTTTTTTTATAAAAATAGAAGTTTTAGAGCCTTCAATTCTAATCCGACGCCGCCATCATTTCCTGCAAAAGTATGGCAGGTTCTAAATTGTATTTTAGGTCTATTCTCTGAAAATCCCCATTAGGAATTATTGTGTTGTAACTGTAATATTGGTTGGTGTCTTTTTGGGGTTGTTTTAATTAGATAGTATGTTTAACTTAAAATTGTGTTGAATTATTTCTCAAATCCCCTGAACTCCAACTCAGAATCTAGCGCAAACAAAATGCGGTCAACTGTGGCAAATGAAATACCATTTAGTTTATTGCGCTCCAAACGCCCGATGAACTCTTGTCGAGCGCAGCCAAAAACCTTTATAGCAAGTTCCTTCTGCGTAATTCCTTTTTGAGTGCGAGCATATTTTACATACTCCCCAAGTTTTTCTAATGATGAGGTCATAATTTCAGTTTATTATTCCTTTTTCTCCTCACTTTTGAGCCTTGTCATAAAGCGAATTGAAGCCGTCCCCGCTTGTCGTTGGTTGCGAGAGTACGGAATTCCTAATTCTTTGCAAAGTTTCTCTATAGTGTCCCTTTTTGGGGGAGTGGATGTCGTAGTGTTCTTTATTGGCAGTTCTTGTTCCTTAACTTGGGTATTTACCTCTACATTATTTTTTATTCTCAATATGGGTTTACTTTTGTTTACATTTTTCTCATACCCATAGAATAAACTTCCTATTAATGCAACAGCCCAAACTACATCAACAACATTCCAAATAGTTCTACCAAGTGATATTTTAAAAATTGGATTTATTAAAACTGCTGATGCAAACCAAATAACCATAAAGGTTTTTTCCTTATTCTCATACGCGAAATAACCTAAAACAGAAAAAATAATCATGCCAATAAACCTAACTAATTGAAAATAACCATAAGGCATATTAAATAAACAAATCAGCAATAGGAAAGCTAGAATTACTTTAATTATATTTTCAGTATTAAACATATCTTATAAATTAATTAATCTTTCTTAGGCATGTTCATAAAGCGAATTGAAGCCGTCCCTTTTGGTGGTGTGTTGTGAGAGTAGGGAATTCCTAACTCCTTGCAAAGTAGCTACATAGTGTTCCTCCTTTGGGAATTTGGCGTTGACTTTTTATTATAGTCAATTTTTTCTTTTTTCATTTGGAATTTTTATATTCCTTATATTTTTGGAATACCAATCAGACCAATCCTTAATTAATAAGCTACCTTCAACTTCCGCTATGCTATCCCCCTCTATTAAGTTATTAATTCTTAATTGCAGCCCTACTTTGTAACCTGAATATTCGACGGGTAAATCAGGATGCATTTTTTCTAAAACTTCAAATGGAATTTTCTTGGCTAAATTTAACGATTTCATTTTTAATTCTAAAATCTGAGATACAGTTTCTTCATCAATAGTTCCATAGGGAGTTTGTGAATTGGAAATTTTTATAGATTCATTATCTAACTCTAAAGCTTCAATAAAATATCTTGCTTGAATACCCTCAACTTCATTGAAAGTAGGCTTTGAAGAACAAGCAACTAATAACAAAGTAATTGAAATAATAAATAGTAATTTTTTCATGGTTATTTTTTAAAATTAAGGTAATACTCAAATATACAAAAAACTGACCATTTGGTCATTATATATTTTACATCAAAATATGACATTGGTGTCATGAATAATGAGCGTAAAAAAGAGTTACTATTAAACTTAGCTAAAAAGGTTAAATCCCTTCGTTTAATGAAGGGTATTTCACAAGAAACAGCTTACAATGATACAGGCATTCATTTTGGTAGAATAGAACAAGGAAAAAGAAATATTTCGTTCACTACTTTATATGAAATTTGTAATTACTTCAATATAAGTTTAACAGAGTTTTTTGCAAATCAATTTGATAACATTGATAATGCAAATAACTTATAAAATATTCACTTTTGATTTGTTGTTGTTTTTATTAGGTTAAAAGGGAACAGACTATCCAAATTTTTCAAGAGATGAAATCATTTTATCCTGTTATTATTTTTCCTTTTTCTCCTCTTTTTTGAGGCTTGTCATAAAGCGAACAGAAGCTGTCCCTTCTCGTTCTGTGTTGAGAGAGTAAGGAATTCCTAACTTTTCGCAAAGAAGCCCCATAGCGGTCTTTTCGGGGGGATTTGGCGGTGGTGTTTTCTTCTTAGCCATAAGTTCTAGCATTTAATTTCTACTAAAGTTAACCATATATTTTTTGATTTACAATAATGCTGAAAGAATTGGAATAAATATCCATTTATGGTGATGTATGTCATATATTTTCTTAAATTCGATGATGCTATGACAGCTTTATGAAAAAATTGCTACATTTAAATTTCATTTAACAAATTTTATATGAGCCCTTCAATTAAGGGTAAAAAGTTATGAATAATTTTGGAGGTAATTGGACAGAAAATAAAATCGAAATTCTAGTAGAATATGCGAAAGCATATCTTACGATAATGAACAAATTTGCAGTTATGTATAATTGGGAACTTCTGTATTTTGATGGATTTGCAGGGTCGGGTTTTATTAATAAGGGTAATCGAACAAAGAAGCAAATTATTGGAGCTGCAAAAAGAATTCTTGAAATTGATGAGCCTAGAGCATTTGATATGTATTATTTTGTTGAAAAGGAGACTGAAATTGCATTACAACTTAAAGAAAACACAAAGTCAATGTTTCCATCAAAGAATATAACTGTTGTTAACACAGATTGTAATGAGAAAATTCTCTCAATGAGTGCCTTTCTAAAAACAAAAAAAGGAAAAAAATTTAGAGCTCTTGCTTATATTGACCCTTGTGGGATGCAGTTAAATTGGAACTCATTAGTCTCCCTTCAAGAATTAAATGTTGATGTTTGGATATTGGTTCCCACAGGAATGGGAGTTAACAGACTTTTAAAAAGGGACGGTAGAATATCAGATGCATGGATAAACCGTTTAGAAATATTTTTAGGAATGAAAAAGGAAGAAATATTAGACCATTTTTATTCAAAAAAAATAGTGACAACTCTTTTTGGCGATGAATTAGTTACAACTAAAGAAGAAAAAGCAATTGAAAAATCAGAAGAATTATATAAGAAAAGATTGAAGGAATTATTTAAATTTGTCTCAAACTCTTATGTGTTAAAAAATAAATCAAATTCAGTAATGTTCCATTTTTTGATGGCTTCCAACAATAAATTTGCTGTTAAGGTTGCAAATGAGATTATTGCAAAATATAATAAAATATAAATTATGGCACAATCAAGTATAGAATGGACAGAAATGACTTGGAATCCAACTACAGGATGTACTAAGATTTCTAAAGGGTGTAAATTTTGTTATGCTGAAATTATGTCTAAAAGGCTTAAAGCGATGGGCGTGGAAAAGTATAAAGATAATTTTAAGGTAAGAGTTCATGAGGATGCATTACGAACACCTTATACTTGGAAAAAATCTAAAGTTGTTTTTGTAAACTCGATGAGTGATTTATTTCATAAAGACATACCTCTTGAATTTATCCAAAAAGTATTCAAGGTGATGAATGAAAATCCCCAACACGTTTTTCAGGTATTGACAAAAAGAGCTGAGAGGCTTCTTGAACTGCATAAAGAATTAAAATGGACGCATAACATTTGGATGGGAGTTTCAGTTGAAAATAAGCAGGAGGAAAAAAGAATAGATTTTTTAAGAGAAACAAATGCGAGAGTAAAATTTTTATCCCTTGAACCGTTAATTGGTGCATTACCAAATTTGAATTTAACAAATATTGATTGGGCAATAGTTGGTGGCGAAAGTGGACATAATCCAAGACCTATGGATGCTGATTGGGTTCTTGATATTCATGAGCAATGCAAAAAAAACGATGTAGCTTTTTTCTTTAAACAATGGGGCGGAAAGAATAAAAAGAAAAACGGCAGGATTTTAAATGGAAGAACTTATGATGAAATGCCTGAAATAGAGCTTCAACATAGTGTTTGAAAATTAATAACGACCAATAACTTATTTACAAAATGACAACAAAACAAATAGAAATTAAGGATTTCCTCCATGAAAGAGTATTTGCTCCTATTTTAGATTCTTCTGCGTCAAATCAAATTAAACAAGGAGTTCGCCTTACTATTATGAGATTGGAAAATCAAAAAGATGCAACAGGTATGGTAAAATATTTTTGGTCTGCAATTGCAGGAAAAGGAAATGCTATTGAATTCTCTGATAAGTTGAAAGATGCAGGTTATATTAGGTTTGAAGAAGTATTAGAGGAATTCAGAGAAAGATTCACAGATGATTGGTTGAGAAAAAAATAAATACACGAACTCCAATTTTTATGTTGCACAAACAATAATACAAACATATTGTAAGTAATTACTTAAATGAACAAAGAACTTTTTAAGAACATTTTATTAAAAGAGGAATCAGTTGAAATTGATTTTAAAAAAGAGCACTACAAATTAATTGGAGGTAAAGATGAAGATACTGCAAAATTTGTAAAAGATATTGTTTCATTTAGTAATACTATTAGAGAAAATTCAGCTTTTATTATTCTAGGAGTATTAAATGAAAATGATAAAAAGGAATTACTTGGAATCAATAATCCTATTGATGATAATATACTTCAAGCAAAAATTAAAGATAAAGTTTATCCACGTCCTCATTTCAAATATTTAAATTTTGAATATGAAAATTTAGTATTTGGAATAATAGAAATTCCTTTAAGAAGATATATTGAACCGATTATGCCTACAGTTAAAATGAAAGGTCTTGAAGTTGGAAAAATTTATTGTAGACAAGGCAGTACAAATGTTGAGGCTAACGGTAGAGAAATTATCGAACTAAACAAATGGATTACAACCTTACCTGAAAACATAGACGACAAAGATATCATTGAAAAAATATCTGATTTAATTAGTCGAATAAGCGCTGATAAAGAACCTTTATCAGTTATCTTATCGGAAGGTTTGAAAATTGGAAAACTAACGAATGACGATATTCTTTTGGATTTCTGTAAATCTGAAATTGATGGTTATTATGAAGAAAAATATAAAAAAGATGGAATTCCTCATAGAAATACAAAAGTTATTATGTCTCCATACATTGTCGACAAAGTTCAAGGATTTAGTGAAAATTCGGTAGAGGATTTATGGAGAGATTTAAAAAGCAAAGAAAATTTTTACGAAGTGGATTTAATTTTTAATGACAGTATTCATAAGATTGAAAAAGCCTTAAATGATTTTAAAACAAAAGGGTTAAATAGTTTTTCAAAAGAGCAAAGATTATTAGGTGATTTTTTTAATGACAAAGAATTTGGAGATGCTCCATTATATATTTATTATAAGTTTGATAATTTCAATTCTCTATACCATTCAATTAAAAGAAAATTTACTTCCATTTTAATGGATAGAATAAAATAACTACTTACAACACCTCATAAATTTATGTTTACATTCAAACTTAATACAAACTGACAAACATTCAATAAAAATAAAGCTATGACGGAAAAATCATATACAAAATCCTAAGCCACCAATCCAATTCTAGAGGCACTTCAAAGTCATTGATTTTATCAATACTAAGGCATTAAATATACTATGGGACATGACTAAAAAAGCCCTATATTTATCAAAAATTATTTACAAAAATTGCTAATGACCATTCAACAATACCTATCAAAGATAAACACATTATACATAACAGGGAACGCAAGAGAACATTCATATCGGGGTGATTTACAAAACCTCATCATGGGTATTTTACCTGACATTTTGGTCACCAACGAACCCGCAAGGGTGGCTTGTGGCGCACCTGATTATGTACTGACCCGTAAAGACGTTCCTGTGGGCTATATCGAAGCAAAAGACATTGGGGTTGACTTGGCTAGTAAAACTTTAAAGGAGCAGTTTGAGCGCTATAAATCAGGTTTGTCAAATTTGATATTTACAGATTATTTAGAGTTCCATTTTTATAAGGAAGGGGTATTTTCCACCAAGATTTCCATCGCCAAAATAGAAAACGGTTCTATAATTTCCCAACCTGAAAACTTTGAGCAGTTCACACAATTAATAATAAACTTTGCCCAAACCGTTTCGCAAACCATCAAATCACCAACCAAGTTGGCACAAATGATGGCGGGCAAGGCAAAATTAATGGCAGACGTCATCGAGAAGTCGTTAAACCATGACGACCAACAGGGCAACCACTCCGCCATAAAATCGCAAATGCTTTCGTTTCAACAAATGCTGATTCACGATATAGACAACAAGGCATTTGCAGACATTTACTCCCAAACCATTGCTTACGGTATGTTTGCTGCTCGCTATCACGACCCTTCATTACCTACATTTTCACGTATGGAAGCGGCGCAATTAATTCCGAAAAGCAATCCATTTTTACGGAAGTTGTTTCAGGATATTGCAGGTTTTGACCTAGATATGCGATTGACATGGATAGTTGATGAATTGGTCAATATTTTCCTTGCAAGTGATGTGGCGCAGATAATGAAAAACTTTGGAAAAAGCACCAAACAGGAAGACCCTGTAGTACACTTTTATGAAACCTTTTTGGGGGAATACAACCCCGCTTTGCGCAAAGCTCGTGGGGTATGGTACACTCCGCAACCTGTGGTAAATTTTATTGTTCGTGCCGTTGATGATATTTTAAAAACAGAATTTAATTTACCACAAGGTCTAGCCGATACTAGCAAAACAAAAATTAAGAAAAAAGCCATTACCCAAACCGCTTCCAAAAAAAATGCTGTAATAAAAGAAGTTGAGGTTGAGGTTGAAGTTCACAAGGTGCAAATACTTGACCCTGCAACAGGAACAGGAACATTCCTTGCCGAAGTGGTAAAACATATCCATAAAAAATTTGAAGGGCAACAAGGCATTTGGAGCAAGTATGTTACCAATGACCTCATCCCTCGCCTAAACGGTTTTGAGCTGTTAATGGCGAGTTATGCGATGGCGCACCTTAAAATGGATATGCTGTTGACCGAGACAGGCTACAAACCTACAGATGACCAACGATTTCGTATTTTCTTAACCAATTCACTTGAAGAAGCCCATCCTGACACTGCAACGCTTTTTAGTTCTTGGCTGTCTGATGAAGCCGACCAAGCCAATGCTGTAAAACGTGATGCACCTGTGATGGTAGTGATGGGAAACCCGCCATACAGTGGGGAAAGTTCCAACAAAGGGGATTGGATTATGAAACTAATGGAGGACTACAAAAAAGAACCCGAAGGAAAAGTAAAACTAAAAGAAAGAAACCCAAAATGGATAAATGACGATTATGTAAAATTTTTACGATATGGTCAGCATTTTATAGAAAAAAATGGCAGTGGAATTTTAGCATTTATAAATCCACACGGATTTTTAGACAATCCAACATTCAGGGGTATGAGATGGAATTTATTGAAGACTTATGATAAAATTTATACCATCGATTTACATGGGAACAGTAAGAAAAAAGAAACCGCACCTGATGGCAGTGCAGATGTGAATGTTTTTGACATTATGCAAGGTGTTTCCATAAACCTATTCATAAAAACAGGCAAAAAGAAAGAAGGTGAATTGGGGAAAGTATTTCATTTCGACTTATATGGTAAAAGAGAATTTAAGTATGATTTTCTCTCTGAAAATTCAATTAGTTCTGTTGAATATAAAGAACTTCCTAATGTTGCTCCAAATTATTTTTTTGTAAGTAAAGATTTTGAAGAACAAATAAATTATGATAAAGGGTTTAAAATAACTGATTTGTTTACACTTTATAATGTTGGTATTGTTACCGCTAGGGATAAGTTTACTATTCATAATACAAAAAATATAGCTGAAAACACCATTAAAGAATTTTTGAGTTTAGATGATGAAACTGCAAGAACTAGATTTGATTTAGGTAAAGATGTTAGGGATTGGCAAGTTAATTTTGCAAAAAAGGACTTACAAAATAGTTTTCCAAATAAAGGAAAATTCACAAAAATTTCTTATAGACCGTTCGATGATAAGTGGACATTTTATACAGGAAAATCCAAAGGATTTCATTGCTATCCAAGAAATGAGATTATGCAACATTTTATCAAAGGAGATAATTTAGGTCTCGTGACAGTTAATAGACAGCCTTTTGTAAATCCAACATCATATTATTTTCTAACGACAAATATTTTCTCAACAGGGTTTATACGTTCAGATAGTGTTAGCATAGATAATGTTTTCCCTCTATACATTTACAGGGTAATCACCTCTCAACAAACCTTTGACCAAAGTAATGAGAGAACACCAAACCTAAATACTGAAATAGTAAAACAAATAGCTGATAAATTAGGTCTGATTTTTACAAACGAGAAAGATACTTCAACAAGCACAGCTTCTGAAAATACTTTTGCCCCTATTGATATTTTAGACTACATCTATGCCGTTTTACATTCTCCAACATATAGAGAGAAATACAAAGAGTTCCTTAAAATAGACTTCCCAAGAGTGCCATATCCAAAAGATGCTAAAACTTTTTGGCAAATGGTAGAGCTAGGTGGTGAGTTACGCCAAATGCATTTGCTTGAAAGTCCAATCGTTGAGAAATATATCACAAAATATCCAATAGACGGAGACAACATTGTTGCCAAACCCGCCTACAAAAACGGCAACGTGTACACCAACGATAGCCAATATTTTGCCAACGTCCCCGAAGTAGCTTGGAGTTTTTACATAGGTGGCTATCAACCCGCCCAAAAGTGGCTCAAAGACCGTAAGGGCAGAGAACTGTCAACAGAAGACATATTCCACTACCAAAAGATAATTGTGGCTTTAAGCGAAACAGACAGGATTATGAAAGAAATTGATAAAATTGTTTTTTGAACGGATGTTTCACTATTTAAAACAGAAAATATAAATAAACAAGTTAGTTACCCATATAAAAGAAAAAAATATGACTATTGATGCCCAATTTTTATTCGACAATCAGTTAATCGCTGCTGTTGAAAATGTTATTAAAAATTCCAAATATGAATTATTACTTATATCGCCTTTCATTGATTTAGACAAAAGAATGAGAGACGCATTGACTCAAAAAATCAATAAACCTGACTTTAAACTAAGGGTACTATTTGGAAAAAATGAAAACAACATTTATAAAAGCATTAAAAAGGATAGTTTAGATTTTTTGAAAAAATTTCCTGATATTGAGATAAGATATAATGAAAGACTTCACGCAAAATTTTTCCTAAATGACACCCATTTTATATTGACAAGCTTAAACCTTTATGATTACTCATTGGCGAATAATATTGAATCGGGAATTTTGGTTAGACATACTGCAAGAGGGATTTTTGGGAAGGCTATGGACAGTGCAAATAACCTAATTTCAGAAGGAGTATCAACAGTTAAAGCTAATGTTTTAGGTATTGAAAATATTGAAGAAGACCCAACGATAAAATTCTATAATATTTTTGAAGGTTCGGATTTAAAATTTAAAGCTGTACCTGTTTTAAAAAATAAAAAGGGAATTTTTAACGGTATGGTTGGAGCTAAAGAAATTGAAGTTACAACCATTCTAGTAGATGAACTTACTATTTGCCTCAGCCCTAATGAGGAAAATAAGAAGCCTTCTGAAAATTATTCAAATACTACTCAGGAAAATCTCCAATCTATTAGTGAAAATTTCAAAATTCCTAAAAATAATTCAGTAACAACGGAGCGAAAAAATCTTTCAGCCTCAAAAATTGCAAAATTAATGGGAATTGACCAAGTTGATTTTATTGAGTTGATGGAAAATGAGGGGTATATTATGGATTATAAGATTACCGATTTTGGCAAAGCAAATGGCTTAGAATTAAAAAATTACATGGGAAGAGAATATATTGCATACCCCGATGATTTAGAACCAATTAAAAAATACAGGAATTAGGTTAATAATAAAAGTTAAGTGAATGTAATTACTTCTAAACAGTTATTTTACATATATTTATAGTTCTTAAAGCATGGGGGTTCATAGCCTCATGTCTTTTTCATAGCAATTTTTCCACCATCGCACTCGGCGGTGGTGGTTTTTTGTTTTTAGTTTAAAACTTTTTCCTCATTGATATTTTTTGTACTTTAATACACACTAATTTTGTAGGAAATAGTTAAAATGAAGCTTTTGAAATTACATCATACAAATACCTTAGAAATATATAGTGCCGACACGAAATCTACCGTTAGCTTGCCTTTTGTTGAAAATGGTATAAGCGCAGGATTTCCTAGCCCTGCTGATGATTTCTTAGATATTTCGATAGATTTAAACAAAGAATTTGTTAAAAACCCAAGCACAACCTTTTACGGCAGGGTTAAAGGTGACAGTATGATTAATGCAGGTTTAAGCAGTGGAGATTTACTAATTATTGATAAGAGCCTAGAGCCGATTGACAATAAAATTGCTGTTTGTTTTATTGATGGTGAATTTACAGTTAAAAGGATAAAAATTGAGAAAGATATTGTTTGGCTAGTAGCTGAAAATGAAAATTACAAGCCTATAAAAGTTACTAGCGATAATGATTTTTTAATTTGGGGAATCGTTACTACCGTTATAAAATCTGTATAGAATGTATGCATTAGTTGACTGCAATAATTTTTATGCTTCTTGTGAAAGGGTATTTAGACCTAATTTACGGGAACAGCCTATTGTGGTTTTGTCAAACAATGACGGTTGTGTAATTGCTAGAAGTAATGAAGCTAAAGCATTAGGTGTGCCAATGGGAGCTGCTGCGTTTAAGTTTAAGGAACTCTTTGAAAATAACAATATACACGTTTTCTCATCTAACTATGCCTTGTATGGCGATATGAGTTCAAGGGTTATGAACTTACTTTCTACATTCTCACCTGACATTGAAGTTTATAGTGTAGATGAAGCTTTTTTACAGTTTAAAGGGTTTGATTTATTTAAACTACAAAGCTATGCCGAAACCATAAAAAGGACGGTAGATAAAGGTACAGGCATCCCTGTAAGTATTGGTATAGCCCCTACAAAAGCACTTTCCAAAGTAGCAAATAGAATAGCTAAAAAATACCCTAAACAAACAGGTGGCGTTTATATCATAGATACGGAAGAAAAAAGGATTAAAGCTTTGAAATGGCTTGCCGTTGATGATGTTTGGGGAATTGGAAGGAAACATTCTAAGAGACTACAAGCTCATAAAATAGTTACTGCATTTGATTTTATCAATTTACATGATGATTGGGTAAGAAAGCAAATGAGCGTGGTAGGATTGCGTTTAAAGCATGAATTGGAGGGAAAGCCAACGCTTGGTTTAGAAACGGTACAAAGCAAGAAATCCATAGCCACAACTAGGTCATTTGACAGGATGCACACTGACTTAAACGACATAAAAGAACGTGTAAGTACATTTGCTACAAGTTGTGCTGAGAAATTACGAAACCAACATAGTTGTTGTAATGTCCTTATGGTATTTCTACAAACGAATTGGTTTAGGCAGGATTTACCTCAATACAGCAAAAATATAATTGTACGAACTCACTATCCAACAAATTCAAGCATAGATTTGATTAAGTATGCCGTTCAAGGATTAGAGCTTATTTACAAAGAAGGGTATCACTATAAAAAAGCAGGTGTCATTGTAATGGGTATTACACCAGAAGACACAAAGCAATTTACGTTGTTTACAAATGAAAATCCAAAGCATTTGCCTCTGATGAAAACTATTGATAGGTTAAACAAAAGTTTAGGGCAAAATAAAGTAAAATTTGCAGCACAAGATTTAGGTAGGACTTGGAAAATGAAACAAGAAAAACTATCACCTAGATATACTACCAAACTTACCGAAATAATCAACATCTATTAGTTGGTGTTTTAAATTCCAAAAAAAAATTCACGTAATAGAGGGAGTGGGGTTGATGACATTGTTGAGGTGTGCGAGTTTCAAAACGAAAACGGCTTTTAAACGAGGGCGGGGTCTTTTGTAGTAGTATTCTCTGCCAAGTTTTTAGCTTTTTTTGTTCACGCCCGCACCTGCTACCGCTGTTGATTCTGTAATATCACCGCCAATTTTAATCCATAACATAATGCACCATTATTAAACTTTATAAAAACACTTTCAGAGCTTGTTTTAAAAGGGGTTGTGGCATATTTTAAGGTGTAAAAAGGTACATCTTTATAAGTATATTAACGCTCCTGTGATGCCGTTATTTGGAGGGTGGATTTTGGACTTGTTTCTCAATCAAGTCAATATTTATATCTAAGCCATTTTCATCAGTCAAATCAAATAAAGGTATCAAACTTAATACACTAGGGTTTTTAGCAGCCAATAATATAAGTTTTGATTCGGCTTCTGAAATAATTGGTATAGTGGGAATTTCTATTATTGGAGCTAAATCTTCTTTTTTATCTTGACAATAATTCTCATTTGGAGTGGATTTTATTGTTTCAAGAAAAACATCAGCTAGGTCTGTTCCGACTTTGTAATTTGTTTTTTCTAACCCTTCGCTTACGTTTATTTTAAAACCTAATTCATTAAGTTCAATAGCTTTATTTAGCCAAAAGTTATATTCACCTTTGTCGGGAAATGCAACTATTTTATTTGCTTTAATAGGCATTAACATATTGTATTTAAAACCTTGCTTACCGCCTGTAGCTACCCATGTGTATTCAGGCTTCACAATGCTCATTATTATAGCTGTTTTTTCGCTTTCAACAACAGCGATTTTTGTATTTACATCATTCACTAGGTGTAATCCAAACAAACATTGATTTAAATTGAAATCTTTCAATTTTAGAATGGTTTTTATACTAGAAATACAAGGCTTGCCTTTTTTGTCTTTTTGGCGTTTGCCTGTTTCGCGGTCATGTAACATTACTTTACCGTGTCTTATTTTTCCATAGTCATCCATTTGCCAATATAATGTTGCCCCATCCCAATATTTTGAAGTGCCAATATTGTACTTTACAATAACATCTTGCACTTGTTGTATTTGGAATATTGATTTAAGGAATTGGATTATGTTATTTTTCTTGAAGCCTTTTGTGCTTTTTGCAACTAAATCATGGCTATGATAGCTAATAGGTTTTGGAGGTGTGTACTTTATTTCATAAGTATTGGAAATCTCACCATCAGGCTTAACAAAATACTTGCAGTTTGTTTCTCTGTCACAACGCCCAAATCTATATGCTAGGTAATCCCCTGTAACAACATCAATATACCTTACATAAGTTTTATTGTCGCATTGTGGGCAATTGTATTTTTTGCTTCCTTCCTCTAAGATGTATTTAAATTCCATAATTTACTTTTATATAGCGGAAACGTGGTAAACGTGGTTAAGTCCTCTGATAACAAGGGCTACACGTGGTAATAATTTGGAAATTTTTGGTAAACGTGGTAAATGTTGTAAACCTTTAGTAATTTTTGGTAAACGTGGTAAACCTATGGTGATTTTTTGATAGTTAAATACCTGATATACAGATTGTAATTTTGTTCTTTACCAACTTTACCATGATTCCACACTAATGCTTTTTTCTATAATGACCATCACTTTTTACATGTACAAATAAAATTTTATTACTTAGAAATCTTCCAATTGTTCCTCCCTTCATGCTGTGTTTTGTAAATATTGATAGTACATCCTCCCTTTTAAATTCGTAAGGCAGTTCTTTGTAGGTATTAATTTGATTTTCACTCAAATTTGCGAGAGGATTATTAGACAATATATTATCATGTACTTTTAATGCATTGTATCTAAAATATTCAACTAAATTGATTGCTTTAAGCATACTTTCATCACTTAGTTCATTGTTAAAGCTGCCGTTACTTGCTTGGTGCATCATTTCAATTACCAATGCTAATCGCCATACGTACGTTTCTAGTTTCGCTTGTATTGGAGCTTCTAAATTGTCCCTTTGGCACTCAACCACTTTTTTGTGTTGCCATTCTTTGTAAATGGCAATGTTTGATGCACTTGCGTGTATTATTCGTTGAGAAGCTCCATATAAATTATTAATTAGCTTAGCATAATTTGATTTATGAAAGTCAATAATATCTAAACCTGTAAAAAGAATAGGTTCAGCATTATCAGGATAGACAAATAGAAACCTGTCTAAAAAGCCATCATCACTTCTTCCATTTAGTGCCATTAGTTTCAATAATTCGGGCTGCATACCACCTAAAATATTAACATTGGTTTCGGGCACTCTAGTTGGTTCTTTAGAAACTCTGTCAACGGTTAATACATTACCATTGAAAAGGTTTAAATAAAGTTGTTGGTCTCCCCCTTTATTATATTGGTCAAAGGAATTTATCCACTTCATTAATTCATCATTTACTATTGCAAGTCCCTTTTCATTATGTTGCAAATTTTCCGCTAATTTTTCGGGAGTGAAATCTGCTAAAAGCATTTTTTTATACATGGGTTTTTCATTTTTTTTATCACCTTTATTATATTCGTCTAAATTTTGTTTGTATTCGATGTAGGCTGCATTATCAATTTCTTCTAGTGGCTTTTTCGCAAAGTTTAATGGATGTGTTTTACCTGTGCCTCGTACGCCTATAATAGCTTGCCACAGAATTGGTTTGGAGAAGTAAGAGCCATTGTGCAAACTGACGGAGTTTCCTATTGCGGTGGCGCTCATAGATAGGATGCCTGCGCTAAAAAAATCTTTGTTAAATCCTATAGTTTTAGAGGCATTGTCTATAAGTTCTTGAATTTGAACGGGAAATACGTGCGTTGGAAAATGAGTAAAATCTTCGGCGTATTCACCGTCAATCATGTCATTTAATTGTTCTAAATCCATAATTTTATTATTAGCGGTTAGAATCAATTAATTGTAACAAATCTGACATATAATAATATTTGCGTCTGCCAATTTTTGACACCGTTAATTTTCCTTCCAATGTCCAATTGTCAATGGTACGCGGGCATACCTGAAAATATTCTGCGGCTTGAAGTCTAGTTACTAGTTTCTTATTAAGAAAATAGTCCGCTTTAAATTGTTTTTTGGTCATGATTAGTGTAATTTTATGGTTGAAAATCAAGTAATTGCACTTAGATTTCCTTTATTACATCAAATTTACCTATAATAACATATACTTCAATAGATTTTAATTATACTTGTTAACAAACTATGAACAATGAAAAACTAATAGGTTAAATCTATTGGTTTCATTATGGTTTTTACTTTTTAGTGTTAATAACTTTTAGCAAAGTATGTATTTCAGGTAATTATCTTAAAAAATCATTTTCCCTTGAACTAATATTTCCCTTTCGGTATTTGGTAGTTTTAGGTATAATAAGGTTACCCTAGTGCTGCTATGTCCCATTAAATAGGATATGTCATTTATATCAGCACTCGCATGTAAGGCGTTTGTGGCGAAGCTCCTTCTACAAGTGTGTGCGGCTACTTCCGAAGAATTTTCAATCTTTGTTAAATTTGGATGATACCGTTGCACTAGAATTTTTAAAGTCAATATAAGGGTTTGTTTTTCTAAATATGATTCTGACAAAAAATTGTACATTTGACTTAATTGGAAGTGAGAAAATGATTATGCAATTGCTTCATCTTAAATAGGGATATTGTAGGGAAATTAACTTTATTGAACTATGAAAAGGTAGTGTTTATGCTTGGTTGATAGCCATTTACATAAAAAGCGTACATTTATAAAATAATTAAAGATTGTTTTGGCAGGAATTTATATACACATACCGTTTTGTAAGCAAGCGTGTTATTATTGCGATTTTCATTTTTCGACTTCATTAAAAAGAAAAGATGATATGCTGATGGCGATAAAACGTGAGTTGGAGCTCAGAAAAAACGAACTCAATAAGGAGCAAATAGAAACCATTTATTTTGGCGGAGGAACGCCATCTTTATTGAAGATTGATGAATTGCGAATGCTGCTAAACACCATTTATGAAAATTTTGAAGTGGTTGAAGATGCTGAAATTACCTTGGAAGCAAATCCCGATGATTTATCCGCCAAAAAAATAAAGGAACTTTCTAAACTTCCAATAAACCGATTAAGCATAGGAATTCAGTCTTTTTTAGATGACGATTTAAAATTTATGAATCGCGCGCATACTGCTGAAGAATCGAAAAAATGTTTAACGGAAGCAACCAAATATTTCGATAATATTAGCATCGATTTAATTTACGGAGTGCCAAATATGAGCAACGAAAAATGGCTGTCGAACTTAAAACAGGCATTTGATTTTAATATTCCGCACATTTCCAGTTATGCCTTAACTGTAGAAGAAAAAACAGTATTGCATAAGTTGATTGAAAAAGGAAAAGTGCCTCCGGTTGATGAAAATTTGGCCTTGGAACATTACAATATTTTGGTTTCGGAAACAGAAAAACGAGGCTTTGTGAACTACGAAATTTCTAATTTTGGGAATCCGGCCTATTTTTCAAAACACAATACTTCCTACTGGTTTGGTGAGAAATATTTGGGAATTGGTCCTTCAGCGCACTCTTTTACCGGTTTTGAAAGAAGCTGGAATGTTTCAAACAATACAAAATACATCAAAGCTTTGCTTGTTGATGAATTGCCTTCGGAAAAAGAGCAACTTTCGGAAATAAACAGGTTTAATGAATATATTATGACAGGTTTGCGCACCATTTGGGGCGTTTCTTTTCAAAAAATTGAAAAAGAATTTGGTGCGATGTATTTGGAAGACTTAAAAAAAAGCGCAGAACGCCATATAAAATTGGGTTTGTTGGAAATTGAGCTGCGTTCTTTTTCTGGAAAAGTTTTGGTCACCACCAAAAAGGGCAAATTCTTGGCAGATGGAATTGCTTCTGATTTATTTAAAATAAGTTCCTGATTTATATGTAATTATAGTTACATATTGCTATTTGTTATCACAATAACTTTGCTGAAAATTAAATAGATAATTATGGAAATACAAATAAAATTTGATGATAACGGAAGAATTATTCCGTTTATGAATGGCAATGAAATCACAATGAATGAATCTCCTTTTTTAATATTTTTGGCAACTGCAGGAATGTGTTCGGCAGTATTTGTAAGTTCGTTTATGCAACAAA